>NZ_JCANQV010000081.1:0-22413 GCF_059553635.1 Candidatus Streptomyces philanthi | reverse complement strand
GGTGTGCAGGGCGGCGGCGCCCAGCGCCACGGCGGCCGTCGCGGCCAGGAGCAGGACGACGTCGATGACGCTCATGCGTGCTCCCCGTAGCGTTCGGCGGGCCCTTGGACGTGGGGCACGCGTCCGACCTCGGCCCGACCCCGGCCCGTGGCCGGGGAGACCTGCTTGCTGCGCTCGCTCACTGGCGTACTCCCGATAGCAGAATGTCCCCCGACTTCTATCTCAGCCTGCCGGAGGTCGGCGACCGTTCGCAGGGTGGTATGTCCTGGAATGGCCTGGACCAAGGCCCCGATGCGGGCGGCTACCCCCAGCCTGACCTGCAAAAACCTTGCGACTTCAGGACGTTGGTCACAATCCTGGCGGCGATTGGGTCGCGATCACATCACTGCGTGACCCCCGTCACTCCGCATCGCGGTACGTGTCCGGACAACGCCAAAGGGTGTGCGGACAGGGCCTGGACACTGCCCGCACACCCGTGGGGGTGGCGCTTGGGGATCGGACGGGGCGGCGTATGTGCCTCCCCTGGCTCAGCCGCACGCGTTCGTGGTCGCGCTGGGCTTCGCCTCCGCTGCGGGCAGGTGCCGGGCACTCGTTCCTCGCGCCCGACCCCTACCCTCCGCTGCGGCTCAGCTCAGCCGCTCGTGCTCGTGGTCGCGCTGGGCTTCGCCTCCGCTGCGGGCAGGTGCCGGCCGCTCGTTCCTCGCGCCCGACCCCTACCCTCCGCTGCGGCTCAGCTCAGCCGCTCGATGACCATCGCCATTCCCTGGCCGCCGCCCACGCACATCGTCTCCAGGCCGAACTGCTTGTCGTGCCACTGGAGGGAGTTGATGAGGGTGGTGGTGATGCGGGCGCCCGTCATGCCGAAGGGGTGGCCGACGGCGATGGCACCGCCGTTGACGTTGAGGCGGTCCAGGTCGATGCCGAGGTCGCGGTAGGAGGGGATGACCTGGGCGGCGAACGCCTCGTTGATCTCGACCAGGTCGATGTCCGCGATCGACATCCCGGCCCGGCGCAGCGCCTGCTTGCTGGCCTCGACGGGGCCGTAGCCCATGATCTCGGGGGAGAGGGCGGAGACGCCGGTGGAGACGATGCGGGCCAGCGGGGTCAGGCCCAGCTCGCGCGCCTTGGTGTCGGACATGATGACCAGGGCGGCGGCGCCGTCGTTCAGCGGGCAGCAGTTGCCGGCCGTGACCAGGCCGTCGGGGCGGAACACCGGCTTGAGTCCGGCGACCCCTTCCAGCGTCACCCCGGCCCGCGGGCCGTCGTCCTTGGCGACGACCGTGCCGTCCGGCAGCGTGACGGGAGTGATCTCCCGTTCCCAGAAGCCGTCCTTGATCGCCTGCTCGGCGAGGTTCTGGGACCGTACGCCGAACTCGTCCATGTCCTGGCGGGTGATGCCCTTGTGGCGGGCGAGGTTCTCGGCGGTCTGGCCCATCGCGATGTACGCGTCCGGGACCAGGCCGTCCTCACGCGGGTCGTGCCAGCCCTCGCCCCCCTGCTCGGCGCGGGCCGCGGTGCGCGCCTCCGCCTCCGCGAACAGCGGGTTGTGGGTGTCGGGCAGACCGTCGGAGGTGCCCTTGACGGACCGGGAGACGGTCTCGACGCCCGCCGAGATGAAGACATCGCCCTCACCGGCCTTGATCGCGTGCATCGCCATCCGCGTCGTCTGGAGAGACGAGGAGCAGTAGCGGGTGATGGTGCAGCCGGGAAGGTGGTCCATCCCCATCTGGACGGCCACGATGCGGCCGAGGTTGTGCCCCTGCTCGCCACCGGGCAGGCCGCAGCCGAGCATCAGGTCGTCGATCTCGGTGGGGTCCAGCTCCGGCACCTTGGCCAGGGCGGCCTGGATGATCGTCGCGGTCAGGTCGTCCGGACGCAGCTCCTTGAGCGAGCCCTTGAAGGCGCGGCCGATCGGGGAGCGGGCGGCTGAGACGATCACGGCTTCGGGCATCACGGCTCCAGAGAGGGTGTGGCGCGTACCGCGCCGGGTGCGGTGGCGGTCGACGGGCAGGGACGTGAGGGAAGTTACCGGGACGTAGTGCCGAGGTCACGGGGTGCGCACTGTGATGCGGGACTCTTTCCTGAGCGGGCGCTCAGGAGGAGGCGAGGGGCGTACGGGCCGTTCGCGGGCCGGTGCCGCCCCGCCCCCTCCCTCAGCGTGACACCGGCGGGCACTCGCCCTCGTCGCCGGTGGTTTCGGGAGCCGGGAGCCGGCGCCGCCTGCGGTGCTTGAGCAGGGCCCAGCGCGGACGGGAGGCCGCGACCTCCGTACCGCCCTCGGCCACGGCCTCGGCGGCCGCCTCCTCGACGGGGAGGAAGCCCTCGTGGCGGACCGCCTCGGGGCGCTCGCCCTCGGGCCATACGCCGAGCGCGGCGCACAGCGTCGGCAGCAGCGCCATCGCCGCCGTCGCATAGCCCTCGGCCGACGGGTGGAAGTTGTCCGGGCCGAACAGTTCCCGCGGCCGTGCCGCGAACTCGGGGCCGAGCAGCGCGCCGAGCGAGACCGTACGGCCGCCCGCCTCGACGACCGCGATGGTCTGGGCCGCCGCGAGCTGGCGCGAGAGCCGGCGGGCGATCCAGCGCAGCGGCTGGTAGACGGGCTCGATGGTGCCGAGGTCGGGGCAGGTGCCGACGACCACCGCGCTGCCGGCCGTGCGCAGCCTGCGGACCGCGTCGGACAGATGGCGTACGGACAGGGCGAGCGGCATCCGGTGGGTGACGTCGTTGGCGCCGATCATGAGGACGCAGATGTCCGGGGGCGGGGCGTCGTCGTCCAGGAGCAGGTCGACCTGGCGTTCCAGGTCGTCCGAGCGTGCCCCGGACAGTGCCACGTTGCGGAAGTCCACCGGGCGTTCGGCGAGGGTGGCCAGGCCGGAGGCGAGCAGGGCGCCCGGGGTCTCGTGGGCGTGCTGGACGCCCTGGCCCGCGGCGGTGGAGTCGCCGAGGAAGCCCAGGCGCAGCGGCGGCCGGTCGGTGCTGCGGCCCTGGGCCGCGCCGTAGCGGCCGTCCGCGCGGGGCGGGACGCCGCCGACGCCGCCGACCACGCGGCGGGCCAGCCGGGCCTCGGTGAGCAGTACTCCGGCGGCGGCCACGCCGAGCAGCCCTATTCCGCCGCCGCCGACCGCAGCGGCGGTCGCGATCCGCCGTGCCACCCTCGCCCTGGACATCGTCGTCGTCATCGGCCGGGTACCTCCCGCGGTCCGGGAACTCGTACAACAGGTTGTTGCCCCGTAGCACACCGAACGCAACGCCCCGCCAGCCGAAGGGGGTGCCCGGCCCGGGCGGCCCGGAGATGATCGATCACGGCGGGTCCCCGGAATGGCGGGGGCAATAGGCTGGTTGGACGGGCGCTGGACAGTGTGCCCCCGACCGCGGAGACCACCGTGCAGTATTACGAATCGATGATTGAGCTAGTCGGCAACACCCCGCTCGTGCGGCTCAGCAATGTCACCAAGGGGATCCAGGCCACCGTTCTGGCGAAGGTGGAGTACTTCAACCCCGGCGGCTCGGTCAAGGACCGGATCGCGGTGCGCATGATCGAGGCTGCCGAGAAGTCGGGCGAGCTCCGTCCGGGCGGGACCATCGTCGAGCCCACCTCCGGGAACACCGGTGTGGGCCTGGCGATCGTGGCCCAGCAGAAGGGCTACAAGTGCATCTTCGTCTGCCCCGACAAGGTGTCTACGGACAAGATCAATGTGCTGCGGGCGTACGGTGCCGAGGTCGTGGTCTGCCCGACGGCCGTCGATCCGGAGCACCCGGACTCCTACTACAACGTCTCCGACCGGCTGGTGCGCGAGACGCCGGGCGCCTGGAAGCCGGACCAGTACAGCAACCCCAACAACCCTCGTTCGCACTATGAGACGACCGGTCCCGAGCTGTGGGAACAGACCGAGGGAAAGATCACGCACTTCGTGGCGGGCGTCGGCACCGGCGGCACCATCAGCGGCACCGGCCGCTATCTGAAGGACGCCAGTGACGGCCGGGTCAAGGTCGTCGGCGCCGACCCCGAGGGCTCCGTCTACAGCGGCGGCTCCGGACGCCCGTACCTGATCGAGGGCGTCGGTGAGGACTTCTGGCCGACCGCCTACGACCGGACGGTGGCCGACGAGATCGTCGCGGTCTCCGACAAGGACGCCTTCCAGATGACCCGGCGGCTGGCCAAGGAGGAGGGCCTGCTCGTCGGCGGCTCCTGCGGCATGGCCGTGGTCGCCGCCCTGGAGGTCGCCTCGCGGCTCGGCCCGGACGATGTCGTCGTCGTGCTGCTGCCGGACAGCGGCCGCGGCTATCTTTCCAAGATTTTCAACGACGAGTGGATGGCCGACTACGGCTTCCTGGAGGAGAGCGGCACCGCCGCCCGCGTCAGCGACGTGCTGCGGTACAAGGAGGGCGCGCTGCCCTCGCTCGTGCACATGCACCCCGAGGAGACCGTCGGCCAGGCGATCGACGTGCTGCGCGAGTACGGCGTCTCGCAGATGCCGATCGTCAAGCCGGGCGCCGGGCACCCGGACGTGATGGCCGCCGAGGTCGTCGGCTCGGTCGTCGAACGCGAGCTGCTGGACGCCCTGTTCACCCAGCGCGCCGCCCTGTCGGACCCGCTGGAGAAGCACATGTCCCCGCCGCTGCCGCAGGTCGGCTCCGGCGAGCCGGTCGCCGATCTGATGGCGGTCCTGGAGGGCGCGGACGCCGCGGTCGTCCTCGTCGAGGGCAAGCCGAAGGGCGTCGTCAGCCGGCAGGACCTGCTGGCCTTCCTGGCGCGGGACGCCGGGAAGTAACGGTCCCTCACCGGCCCGGCGGCCCACCCGCCGGGCCGCCGTGGAACGCACGGTCCACCCAGGTGTCATGTGCGCGCAGCACGGACGTCACACACGTCCGCCACAGTGGGGGACGGCGATACGGGCCTCCGGAGCGGCTCCCGGACCTCCATCATCGCCAGGACGCGGCCGGACCTGGCCCGGCGCGCGTTTGTGGCGGGGACCGCCGACGTCCCGCCCCCGGCCACGGCCGGGGTGCGGTGGTCCCCGCCCCCGTCAGTCCCGGTCCTCCCAGGTCCGGGGCCCGCGGCGCAGCCGGTCCCGTTGCACGGCGTTGACGCCGACGATGCCGGCCCAGCTGACCAGCAGGCCCGGCAGCCCCGCGTTGACGACGGCGATGGCCGACAGCGGGATCGCCAGCACCAGCGAGAGCGCGGCGAAACCGAAGCGCTCCCCGAACCCCGGGGCGTCGCGGGCGGGCCGCGCCCCGCGCGCCATCCGGACGCGCGCCTCGGAGGTCTGCCGCCGTACCCGCTGCTCGACGGTGCGGTCCAGTTTCTCCAGGAAGGACGCCACCAGCTCGGACTCGTACTCCGGGCCCAGCTCCTTGCGTGTCTGGAGGGTCGCGTCGAGTTCCTTGCCCAGATCGGGGTCGTGTGCCGTCATGCCGCCGAGACTACGGACGCGGGGCGCGCGGCGCGGTAGGGCCAACCCCCGTATCCGTGGTGTCGTCCGCACCCGTGCCGCGGCGGGTGACCGCCAGATGGAGGACGGCGGGGACGAGCAGGCCGACCAGCCACGACAGGTCGGCGCCGCCGAGCGGGGCGACCAGTGGCCCGGTCCAGAACGTGGTGGCGAGGAACGGCAGCTGGGCGAGGACACCGATCGCGTAGACGGTGAGGGCCCTGAGGTTCCAGGCGCCGTAGCGGCCGGCGGGGTCGCTGAGGGCGGGGATGTCGTACCGCTCCTTCGCGACCAGGTAGTAGTCGGCCAGGTTGATCGCCGACCACGGGGTGAAGAACGTCAGCAGGAACAGCAGGAAGTCCTTGAACGCGGTGAGGAAGGAGTCCTTGCCGAGCAGGGCGACGGCGGTGCCGGCCAGCATGATCCCGGCGATGTACGCGGCCCGGCCGCGGGTGGTGAGGGCGCGCAGTCCGCGGAAGCCGCTGACACCGGTGGCCAGTGACATGAAACCGCCGTAGGTGTTGAGGACGTTGATGGTGAGCTTGCCGAGGGCGATGACGAAGTAGAGGAACGAGGCGATCAGCCCGCCGCCGCCCAGACCGACCAGATAGCTCACCTCATGTCCCACGAACGCCGTCGGCGCCGCCGCTGCCGCCAGTGCCCCGAACGTCATCGACCACTGCGCGCCGAGCACCGAGCCCGACAGCGTCCACCAGAACGTCGCCCGCGCCGAGGTGTCGCGCGGCAGATAGCGCGAGTAGTCCGCGACGTACGGGCCGAACGCGAGCTGCCAGGACGCGGCGAGGGAGACCGCGAGCAGGAACACCGGCAGCCCGAAGGAACGGTCGTGCAGCAGGGCGGCGAGATCGGCGCGCTGGAGCAGGCGGACCCCCAGGTAGCAGAAGGCGAGCGCGCAGACCAGGCCGGCCAGCCGGCCGAGGGCGTGGACGAGGCGGTAGCCGACGGCCGCCGCGACCCCGGTGACGGCGGCGAACAGCACGATGCCCGCCGTGTCCCCCAGCCGCGTCAGCTCGCCGACGGCCTGGCCCGCCAGCACCGTCCCGCTCGCGAAGAAACCGATGTACATCACGACGACCAGCGCGAGCGGCACGACGGCGCCGCGCACCCCGAACTGCGCCCGCGAGGTGATCATCTGCGGCAGGCCGAGGCGGGGGCCCTGCGCGGAGTGCAGCGCCATCACCGCCCCGCCGAGCAGATTGCCCAGCAGCAGTCCGGCCAGAGCCCAGCACGCGGTGGCGCCGAGGACGACGGCGAGGGCGCCGGTGACCACCGCGGTGATCTGGAGGTTCGCGGCGAGCCAGAGCGTGAACTGGCTGAACGGGCGGCCGTGGCGTTCCTCGTCGGGGACGACGTCGATCGAGCGGTGCTCCAGCAGACCCGCCATGTGCGCCTCTTTCGTCGTCCGGGCGTGGTGCGCGTACGCCGCCGGGCAGGGTGGGGCACCCGGGGCCGCCGCGCCGCGGGTGCTGCATGAGGTCATTCAGAATTAGGGTTGGATGAATGGAAGGTCAATAGGTGGGCGTGGGGGAATCCACCGGGCCCCGCACCCGGCACCTCCGGCGCCCGCCGCACGGGTACCGGGAACCGCGCCGGGCCGGGATTCCGTACAGTCGATCGCTACACGACAAGGCCCCACCGGGCCGGGAGGACGAGGAATGAGCGGGGACGGGGACAACGGCGGGACGGCCGAGGCGACGGACACGACGGAGGCCCACACCGGTTCCACCGCGGCCGCCGCCCGCCTGCAGAAACTCTTCGAGGGGCACCGGCTGACCCCCACCCAGCGCCGGATCGCGCACTGCATGGTGCGCCGGGCCGCCGACGCGCCCTTCCTCTCCAGCGTCGAACTCGCCGACCTCGCGGGCGTCAGCCAGCCCTCCGTCACCCGCTTCGCCGTCGCCCTCGGTTTCGACGGCTACCCCGCCCTGCGACGCCATCTGCGCGAGGTTGCCCCTTCCGGGCGGCCCGGCGGCGCCTACAACGCCTACCAGCAGGCCGTCCACGCCGAGATCGACAACCTCCGCCATCTCGCCGCCGCCCTCGCCGACCCCGCGCCGGTCGTCCGCGCCGGCCGCCTCTTCGCCGCCTCCCGGCCCCTGCCGGTCCTCGGCCTGCGGGCCGCCACCGCCCAGGCCGCCGGCTTCGCCTACTTCGCCCGCAAGGTGCACCCCGACGTCCGCCTCCTCGACGAGGGCGGCACCATGCTCACCGACCGCATCGACGCCGCCGTCCGCGCCGGTGCCACCGCCCTCCTCTGCTTCGCGCTGCCCCGCCACCCGCGCGAGGTCCTCGACGCCCTGGAGTACGCGCGCACCACCGGGCTGACCGTCGTCACCGTCGCCGACAGCGCCTTCGCGCCCGTCGCCCACCACACCGACCTGCTGCTGCCCGCCCCCGTCGGCACCGGTCTCGCCTTCGACACCGCCTGCGCGCCCATGCTCCTGGGCCGCGTCCTGCTGGAGGCGATGTGCGACGCCCTGCCGGACGCCCAGGCGCGCCTGGAGGAGTTCGACACCAGGGCGGCGGCGCGCGGACTGTTCGTGGAGTGAGAACCGCCGCCCCCGGGCCGCGCGTCTCAGCCAATCCTCATCCGGGACCGTTACGATCCGCGCCCGGAACGGACGGAACGATGACGTACCGGGACGACGGCGCCCCCCCCGGGCGGCGATGGCTGTCCCGGCGGGAGGAGGGCTGTCGTGGCGCGCGGGGCGTATGCACTGGCACGGGTGGCGGTGATCGTACGGGCACCGGCCGGCTGGCTGTGGTGGACCGGACTGCTGGCCGCCGGCGTCGGCGTACTGGTACCAGGACTCACCGGACGGACGATCGGCGTGCTCGCCGGGGTGGCGCTGGGTGTGATCGCCGCCTTCACCGTCTTCGCCGTACGCCGCCGCCGGCTCGCGGCCCTGGCCCGCGCGGCCTCACGGGCCGGGAAGTCCGCGATCCTCCAGGACCGGGCGGTGACCCTGCGCGTCTGGCGGCGGGCCCACCGCTGGTGGCTGCTGCTCGCCTTCCTCGCCGCCGTCGGAACGTCGTTCGCGCTCCCGGCCGCCGGGGGCCTGCTGATGGCGGGCGCCGCCCTGGGCCTGTGGGCCAAGGCCCTCCGGCTCGCCCGCTGGGAACAGCGGAACGAGGCCCTGCTCTGGGTACGCACGGAGGCCGCCACCCGCGGCGGCGCCACCGGCCGCACCGTCCCCGGCTACCTGACGACCGGCCCGGCGGCGGGGGACGCCGCGCCGGGCGGGGGGAGGCGGAGGGGGTGAGACGGGGCGCCGGCCCGGGGGTGTGTCGTCGCGTCCGCTGCTTTGCGGGCACGGGCGAGCGCTCCGGGCGGTGTGGGCGTGCGGTCCGTGGGGCGGCGGGAGCGCCCGCTCCGTGGGGCGTGAGCTTCCGCCGCTACGGCGTGAGTCCTCGCCTCCTACGGCGTGAGGTCGCGGAGGGCGTCCCGGTGGGCGGTGCCGCTCTCCGCCAGTAGCTCGTCCATGCTCTGGGGGGTGCGTACGGTCGCGAAGCGGACCGGGGCCGTGGGGTCGTCCGGGGGGACGATGTAGCCATGGACCCCGGGGCGGGGGAGCGAGTTGTAGGCGAAGTGGGTGGAGAAGTAGTACGCGCCGGTGTCCAGGAGAGCCGCATGATCACCGGCGGCGAGGAGGGGCAACGGGCGGTTCTCGGCCACCAGGTCGCCCGCGAAACAGCACGGACCCGCGATGTCCTGTGCCACCGGCGCGCCCGTCTTGGGCCGGCCCCCCGCGTCGTACGCCGCGACCCGGATCGGCCACGACGACGGCGCGAACACCGTGCGGGTGGCGACCTGCGCCCCCGCATGGGTGACCGCGATCGGCCGACCGCCCGCCGTCTTCGCGTACTCGACCCGGGCCAGCACCGTGCCGTGCTTGGCCAGCAGCGACCGCCCGAACTCGGTGACCAGCCCGTAACGGCCGGAGAACAACCCGGGCACCGTCGCATGCAGCAGCTCCGCATACGCGCGGTAGGTCGGGGTGACCTCGTCCGAGGCGAAGTTGACCGGGAGGCCACCGCCGAGGTCGAGGGTGTCGACCTGCCGGCGGCCCGCCGTCTCGTTGATCTCCTCGGCCAGCTCGAACAGGGTGCGGACGCCCTCGGCCATCAGCGCCAGCGGCATGCCCTGAGAACCGACATGGGCGTGCAGCCGCGTCAGCCACGGACGGTCCAGATACGCGCGGACGACCCAGGCGCGGGCCCCCGGATCACGCAGCGCGACACCGAACTTGGAGGTGTCGGTCGCCGTGCTCATCGCTCCGATGCTGCCGCCGCCGATCTGCGGATTCACCCGGACGCCGACCGGCGCTCCGGCCCGCGCGGAGGCCATCAGACCGTCGATGCGCGCCAGCTCCTCCGGGTTGTCGGCGTTGACGGCGATACCGAGTTCCAGGGCCTCGCGCAGCTCGCCCTCCGTCTTGGCGGGCGAGTCCAGGACCGTGCGGTCCGCCGGGACACCCGCCGCACGGGCCAGCGCCAGCTCCCCGGGGCTGGCCACCTCACACCCCAGACCCTCGTCCGCGAGCAGCCGCAGAACGGGCACGAGCGACGCGGCCTTCACCGCGAACGCGTGCAGGACCGGGGTGCCGGGGGCGGTGAACTCGGCGAAGGCGGAGCGCAGTTCCGCCGCCGAGCGTCGTATCCCGGCGATGTCGAGAAGCCCGGCGACGGGGGTGTCGGGGCCGACGAGCCCCTGGGCGATGGCGGCGTGGACGGCACGGTCCCGTCGGGCGGACGGACCGGTCGCGGAGCCGGTGGTGGGGCCAGTCATGTCAGTACTCCATCACCGCACGGCGCCCCGCGCCACGGTTTCGACGGCTGATTCTGATCCCTCCCTTCCTTCGTCCGTGTGTGCGTTCCTTGCCGGTGCTCCGGTGCCCCTCCGGCGCGTCCCCCTCGTTCACGGCATCCGTCGTCTACGCCACCCCCGCTCCGCTCAGCGCGGCCTTGCGGCGGCGTTCGGTCAGGCGGGAGCCGGATTCGCGGCGGGTGGCCCGGCGCAGCAGGGCGACGGCCAGGACGAAACCGAGGACGGCCCAGGCGGTCAGTACCAGGGCGACCATCGGCAGCTCCCAGGAGCCGGCCGGTTCCGCGGCCCGTGCCACGTCCGGCAGCAGCGCCGACCGCAGCCCCTGCGCCATCCACTTGAGGGGGAAGAAGGACACGACCTGCTGGACCACCGGCGGCATGGTGGACAGCGGGAACATCGTTCCCGACGCCACCATCAGCGCCATCACCGGCAGAACGACAAGCGCCAGCGCCTCGCGCGGGTTCGGCAGTACGGCACCTATCGCCGCGCCCAGAGGAATCACCGCGAGCAGCCCGAGCGTGATCACCCACAGCAGGGTGAGCCAGCCGCCGACGCCGTGCGGCACGGGGCCGTCCACGAACAGGGCGCCCAAGGCGACCAGAAGGGCGACGGAGCCGAGCGCGATGGCGATCACCAGCAGCGACTTCGCGAGGAGATAGGCGGGTATGCCGCCCGGCGTGGCCCGCAGACGCAGCAGGGTGCCCTCCTCCCGTTCCGTCGCCAGGATCTGCGGGACGCTGACCAGCCCGGCCTGGAAGACCGCGTACGCGGCGAAGCCCGCGAGCATCAGATGCGTGACGGGGATCGGGGCGCCGGGGACGCGCTTGGTCATGGTCCCGGCGATCACCAGCGCGAAGACCACACCGAAGACGTGCCCGCCGCACTCCTTGCGGTTGCGCAGCAGGTGGCGTATCTCCACGAATCCCCGCAGCAGTCCGGCGCGCCAGACGCGCCGGGCGGAGCCGGCGGTGGCCTGCGGCCGGCCGGTGCCTTCGGCCCGGTCACCGTGGCCGCTCGTCCGCCCCGTCCGGGCGGCGGCCGGTGCCCGTTCCCCGTGCGTCGCCATGTCCTCGTCCCCCGTCGTCGCCGTCATGGCCGGGTCTCCTGTTCCCACTGGTGTCTGTTGTGCCGTCGTCCCGGGTGGGGTGTGGTGTGTGTCATGCGGCGGCCCGTTCGGCCGTGTCCGCTCGCTCGTCCCTGGTCGGGCCGTCGGCGGGCGCCGGTCCGTTCGCGTCGTTCTCGTGGCGGACCATGTGGAGGTAGGTGTCCTCCAGGGTCGGGCGGCGGACCTCCAGGCCGGGTACCGGGCCGTCCGCCCGCCGGTGCAGGTCCCAGACGAGCCGTGAGGGGTCCGCTGTGCGCTCGCGCCGCGGGCTGCCGTCGGGCGCTGTCCAGCGGACCTCGGCCTGCGCGGCGGCCCGCCGGGCGAGTTCCGCGGGGGTGCCGCAGGCCCGTATCCGGCCGCTGACCAGCATCGCGATGCGGTCGGCCAGTCGTTCGGCCTCGCTGAGGTCGTGCGTGGTGAGCAGGATGGTGACGCCCTCGTCCTTGGAGAGCCGTTCGACCAGGGTGTGGAAGTAGTGGCGGGCCTCGGGGTCGAAGCCGGTGGTGGGTTCGTCGAGGAAGAGGATCTCCGGGCGGCCGATGATGCCGAGCGCGACGTCCAGCCGTCTGCGCTGGCCGCCGGAGAGCCGGGCGGCCTGTTGCTGCGCCTGCTCCGTGAGGCCGACCAGACGCAGCAGCTCGGCCGGGTCGTACGGGTCCGGGTAGTAGAGGGCGAAATGGCGCAGGAGTTCGCCGACCTGCCAGCGTCCGTGGTCGCGCCAGGACTGGAGGACGAGTCCGAGGCGGCCGCGCCAGGCGTCGTCGCCGTGTGCCGGGTCCGTGCCCAGGACGCGGACGTCGCCCGCCGAGCGCTGCCGGAACCCCTCCAGGATCTCGACGGTGGTGGTCTTGCCGGCGCCGTTGGGGCCGAGCAGGGCGAGGATCTCGCCGCGTCGGACGTCCAGGTCGATGCCGTGCAGCACATCGGCCTTGCCGTAGCTCATCCGCAGGTCGCGTACCTCGACGACGGTGGTCATCGGCCTGCCTCCGCGGGGTGAGGAGTGAGGGTGACGGGCGGTGCGGCCCCTTCGGCCGGTGCCGGTGCCGGTGCCGGCGCCGTGGCCGGGGGCCCGGCGGCCTCAACGATGGCCCGCAGCGCCGCCACATGCCCCTCGAACGCCGAGCGGCCGCGGTCGGTCAGCCGGACCTTGGTGCGGCGCCGGCGTCCGCCGCCCTCCTTGCGGATCTCCAGGTATCCGGCCTGCTCAAGGGTGTGCAGCTGCTTGGAGAGCGCGGAGTCGCTCAGCGAGAGGCTGTCGCGGATGAAGGAGAAGTCGGCCCACTCGGTGGCGGCGAGCAGTGCCACCACGGACAGCCGGGTGGACGGGTGGATCAGTTCGTCGAAGCCGGTGGGGGTGCTCAACGGACCTCCTCGTTACGGGTCGTGAGGCGGGCGGGGCGGGCCTGCCGGTGGTACGGACGGGCAGGGGTGGGCCTTGGTGCCGTGGTGGTGGTCATCGTGCCGCCGGTCTGCCGCGGCCGCGCAGCCCGTTGACCGTCCAGCGGTTGGCGGGGCCGACGAGCAGGAGGAACACCGCTGTCGACACCGTGGCCTGGATCAGTGTGGGGAGCGGGAGTTCCAGCGTGTGGGCGAGGGTCCCGGAGACTTCGATCGTCCCGCACGTCACCACCGCTCCGGCGACGAAGGCGACGGGCGACCGCCAGGTGTGGCGCGAGCGGTGCAGCCGGAGCCGGGATTTTCTGAGGCAGACCACGCCCAGCGTGGCGAGCAGGGCGAAGTAAGCGGCGAGCGAGAGCCACGCGGCCCACTTCGGCAGGTCGAGGCCCCAGCTGGCGATGAAGACCCACATGATCCCGGCGGCGGTGTAGGTCGCCGAGGGCCGGCTGGCGGCGGACCGTTCCACTTCGTCGTAGACCCGTTCCTGCGGTACGCGGATGCGTTGCAGGTCCAGCCAGGCGCGCTCGGCGTCCACCGGCGTACTCATGGTCGTTCCTCCCCCATGTTCGACTTTCCTGCTGGGAAAGTTATCGTCCGGCTTTCCCGCCTGGCAAGTCGAAATCGGGGATTGGTGCGGATGGGGTGCAAGTGGTGCATCCGGTTGACGGATCGGGGCGGGTGGCCCCATTGACTAGCTGTATTCAGCAAGTCCAGTATGTGAATATCTCGATCCAGTCGATGTCAGGGAGGCACCGCCGATGTCAGGACCGCGCCCCGTACGCGCACCGCGTGGTACGGAACTGTCCGCCCAGGGCTGGCAGCAGGAGGCCGCCCTGCGGATGCTCCAGAACAACCTGGACCCCGAGGTGGCCGAACACCCGGAGAAGCTGGTCGTCTACGGCGGCACCGGCAAGGCGGCCCGGGACTGGCGGTCCTTCGACGCGATGGTGCGGACGCTGCGCACCCTCAAGCAGGACGAGACGATGCTGGTGCAGTCCGGCCGTCCGGTCGGCGTGATGCAGACCCACGAGTGGGCGCCGCGGGTACTGATCGCCAACTCCAACCTGGTGGGCGACTGGGCCAACTGGGAGGAGTTCCGGCGCCTGGAACAGCTCGGCCTGACGATGTACGGCCAGATGACGGCCGGTTCGTGGATCTACATCGGCACCCAGGGCATCCTCCAGGGCACCTACGAGACCTTCGCGGCCGTCGCGGCCAAGCGGTTCGGGGGCAGCCTCGCCGGCACGATCACCCTGACCGCCGGCCTGGGCGGCATGGGCGGCGCCCAGCCGCTCGCGGTGACGATGAACGGCGGCGTGGCGATCTGCATCGACTGCGACCCCCGGGCCATCGAGCGCCGCATCGAACACCGCTACCTGGACGTCAAGGCCGACGATCTCCAGCACGCCCTGCAGCTGGCCGCCGACGCCCGCGACCGGCGGGCACCGCTCTCCATCGGCCTGCTGGGCAACGCCGCCGAACTGCTGCCGCGGATGCTCGCCGACGGCGCCCCCATCGACATCGTCACCGACCAGACCAGCGCCCACGACCCGCTGTCCTACCTCCCGCTGGGCGTCGACTTCGCCGACATGGCGGACTACGCGGCCGCCAAGCCCGCGGAGTTCACCACCCGGGCACGGGAGTCGATGGCCCGGCACGTCGAGGCGATGGTCGGGTTCCAGGACGCCGGCGCGGAGGTCTTCGACTACGGCAACTCGATCCGCGGCGAGGCCAAGCTCGCCGGATACGAGCGGGCCTTCGACTTCCCCGGCTTCGTCCCCGCCTACATCCGGCCCCTGTTCTGCGAGGGCAAGGGCCCGTTCCGCTGGGCCGCGCTCTCGGGCGACCCGCGCGACATCCACCGCACGGACCGCGCGATCCTGGACCTCTTCCCGGAGAACGAGTCGCTGGCACGCTGGATCTCGATGGCCGGGGAGCGGGTCCACTTCCAGGGCCTGCCGGCCCGCATCTGCTGGCTCGGCTACGGCGAACGCGACCGGGCCGGCGAACGCTTCAACGACATGGTCGCCTCCGGCGAACTGCGCGCCCCGCTCGCCATCGGGCGCGACCACCTCGACTGCGGCTCCGTCGCCTCCCCGTACCGGGAGACCGAGGCGATGCGCGACGGCTCCGACGCCATCGCCGACTGGCCGCTGCTGAACGCCATGGTGAACGTGGCCTCCGGCGCCTCCTGGGTGTCGCTGCACCACGGCGGTGGCGTCGGGATGGGACGCTCGCTGCACGCCGGGCAGGTGACGGTGGCGGACGGCACGGCGCTGGCGGGCGAGAAGATCCGCCGGGTGCTGACCAACGACCCCGGCATGGGCGTCATCCGCCATGTCGACGCGGGCTACGACATCGCCGAGACCGTCGCCGCCGAGCGCGGCGTCCGCGTCCCCATGCGCGAGGGCGGCGCGGCGGAGGAGGGCGCGTGACCTCCTCGTTCCACGCGATGTGGCAGGAGCTGCGCCCGATGGGCCGCGACGCCTCCTCCGGCGGCTACCGCCGCTACGCCTGGACGCCCGCGGACACGGACTGCCGGGCGTGGTTCCGGGCCCAGGCCGAGGCCCGGGGACTCGCGTACGAACTGGACCGCAACGGCAACCAGTGGGCTTGGCTGGGCGCCTCCTCGTACACCGAGGTGGCGCCCGGCGCGGCCGTCGTCACCGGCTCGCACCTGGACTCCGTCCCCGACGGCGGCGCCTTCGACGGCCCGCTGGGCGTCGTCTCCTCCTTCGCCGCGCTCGACGAACTCCGCAGCCGGGGAGCGGCGTTCACCCGGCCGCTGGCCGTCGTCAACTTCGGCGACGAGGAGGGCGCCCGCTTCGGGCTCGCCTGCGTCGGCTCCCGGCTGTCCGCGGGCGTGCTGACGCCCCGGGCGGCGCGCGAGCTGCGCGACGCGGACGGCGTCACCCTGCCCGAGGCCATGGAACGCGCCGGACACGACCCCTCGGCCATCGGCCCGGACCGCGAACGCCTCGACCGCGTCGGCGCGTTCGTGGAACTCCACGTCGAGCAGGGCCGCGCCCTGGACCTGAGCGGCGACCCGGTCGGCATCGCCTCCGCGATCTGGCCGCACGGCCGCTGGCGGTTCGACTTCCACGGCGAGGCCAACCACGCGGGCACCACCCGGCTCGACGACCGGCACGACCCGATGCTCACCTACGCCGCGACCGTGCTCGCCGCCCGCGAACGGGCCCGGCTCGCCGGGGCCCTGGCCACCTTCGGGAAGATCGGCGTCGAGCCGAACGGCGTCAACGCGATCCCCTCCCTCGTCCGCGGCTGGCTGGACTGCCGCGCCGCCGCCCAGGACACCCTGGACACCGTGGTCGCGGAGATCGAGCACGCCGCCGCCGAGCGCGGCGCCCGCGACGGGGTGGACGTCCGCGTCGTACGGGAGTCCTTCACGCCCGTCGTGGAGTTCGGGCACGCCCTGCGGGACGAGCTGGCCGCGATCCTCGGCAGGGACGGGGAGCGGCCGGTGCCCGTCCTCGGTACCGGCGCCGGACACGACGCCGGTATTTTGTCCGGAACCGTCCCCACCGCGATGCTGTTCGTCCGCAATCCCACCGGCGTCTCGCACTCACCCGCCGAAGCCGCGGACGAGGACGACTGCGTCGCCGGGGTCCGCGCACTCGCCGACGTACTGGAGGGGCTGGCGTGCCGATGACGCCGCAGGACGCACCGACGACGTACTGGCTCGAACACGCCTGGCTCGGCGACCGCACCGCCCCCGGCGTGGCCCTGGACGTCGCGGACGGGCGGATCACCGCCGTCCGCACCGGGCAGAGCGCGCCGCCGCCCGGCGCGCGGACGCTGCGCGGACTGACCCTCCCCGGCCTCGCCAACGCCCACTCGCACGCCTTCCACCGGGCGCTGCGCGGCTTCGTCCAGGTCGGCAGCGGCACCTTCTGGACCTGGCGCGAGACGATGTACCAGGTCGCCGAACGCCTCACCCCCGACAGCTACTACGCCCTCGCCCGCGCCGTCTACGCCGAGATGGTGCTGGCCGGCATCACCTGCGTCGGGGAGTTCCACTACCTCCACCACGCGCCCGGCGGCGTCCGCTACAACGACCCCAACGCCATGGGCGAGGCCCTCATCGCGGCCGCGGCCGACGCCGGCATCCGCATCACCCTCCTCGACACCGCCTATCTCTCCTCCGGCTTCGGCGCCCCGCCCGACGCGCACCAACTGCGCTTCTCCGACGGCACCGCCGACGCCTGGGCCGCCCGCGCCGACGCCCTCAAGGACGGCCGCGCCCATGTCCGTATCGGCGCCGCCGTGCACTCCGTGCGCGCCGTTCCCGCGGCGGAGCTGGGCACCGTCGCGGAATGGGCCCGGCGGCGGGAGGCCCCGCTGCACGTCCACCTCTCCGAGCAGCCCGCGGAGAACGACGCCTGCCACGAGGCCCACGGCCGCACCCCCACCCGGCTGCTCGCCGACCACGGAGTCCTGGGCCCCCGCACCACCGCCGTGCACGCCACCCACCTCACCCCCGAGGACATCGGCCTGCTCGGTGGCAGCACCACCGGCGTGTGCATGTGCCCCACCACCGAGCGGGACCTCGCGGACGGCATCGGCCCGGCCGCCGCCCTCCAGGGCCGCGGCAGCCCGCTGTCCCTCGGCAGTGACAGCCATGCCGTCATCGACCTGCTCGAAGAGGCCCGCGCCATGGAGCTCGACGAGCGGCTGCGCACCCGGACCCGGGGCCACTGGACGGCCGCGGCGCTGCTGCGCGCCGCCACCACCGACGGCCATGCCGCCCTGGGCTGGCACGACGCGGGCACCCTCGCGCCCGGCGCGCCCGCCGACTTCACCACGATCGCGCTGGACTCCGTACGCACCGCGGGCCCGCCGCCGCACCTGGCCGCCGAGACGGCCGTATTCGCCGCCTCCGCGGCGGACGTACGGCACACCGTGGTCGGCGGACGGCAGATCGTCCGGGACGGGGAGCACACCCTGCTGCCCGATGTGCCCGCCGCGCTCGCCGACGCCATCGCCGCAGTGCACGGCTGACCCGCCCGGTGCCCGCGGCACACCCGCCGCGGGCACCGCCGTCCCCCCGTCCCGCGCGGCCGGCACCCCGTACGCCGCACAAGGAGAAGACCCCCGCGATGACGACCACCGCCATCACCCACATCTCCCAGCTCGTCACCAACGACCCCTCCCTCGGTGAAGGCCCCCTCGGTCTGGTCCAGGACGCGGCCGTCGTCATCGACGGCGACCGCATCGCCTGGGTCGGTGCCTCCAGCAAAGCACCCGCCACTGACAACGCCGTCGACGCGGCGGGCCGCGCCGCCCTCCCCGGCTTCGTCGACTCGCACTCGCACCTGGTCTTCGCGGGCGACCGCACCGCCGAGTTCAACGCCCGGATGTCCGGCCGCCCGTACTCCGCCGGCGGCATCCGCACCACCGTCGCCGCCACCCGCGCCGCCACCGACGACGTACTCGCCGCCACCGTCGCCCGCTACACGGCCGAGGCGCTGCGCCAGGGCACCACCACCATCGAGACCAAGTCCGGCTACGGCCTGACCGTCGAGGACGAGGCCCGCGCCCTGCGCATCGCCGCCGCCCACACCGACGAGGTCACCTTCCTCGGCGCCCACATCGTCTCCCCGGACTACGCCGACGACCCGGCCGGTTATGTCGCGCTCGTCACCGGCCCGATGCTGGACGCCTGCGCCCCCTACGCCCGCTGGATCGACGTCTTCTGCGAGAAGGGCGCCTTCGACGGCGACCAGGCCCGCGCGATCCTCACCGCGGGCCGCGCCAAGGGTCTGCACCCGCGCGTCCACGCCAACCAGCTCGGCCACGGCCCCGGCGTGCAGCTCGCCGTCGAACTCGACGCGGCCTCGGCCGACCACTGCACCCACCTCACGGACGCCGACGTCGACGCCCTGGCCCATTCCGACACCGTGGCGACGCTGCTCCCGGGCGCGGAGTTCTCCACCCGGGCCGTGTGGCCCGACGCCCGGCGGCTGCTGGACGCGGGCGTCACCGTCGCGCTGTCCACCGACTGCAACCCCGGCTCGTCCTTCACCAGCTCACTGCCGTTCTGCATCGCCCTCGCCGTCCGGGACATGGGCATGACCCCGGACGAGGCGGTGTGGGCCGCCACCGAGGGCGGTGCCCGCGCCCTGCGCCGTACGGACGTGGGCCGGATCACCCCCGGCGCCCGCGCCGACCTCGTCCTCCTGGACGCCCCCTCGCACGTGCACCTCGCCTACCGCCCCGGCGTCCCGCTGGTCACCGGCGTCTGGCGCGCGGGCGTCCGCGTCTGAGGAACGCACGCGCCCCTACGGCAGCGGAGGAGGGCCCGTCCCGAGTGGTGCTCGGGGCAGGCCCTCCTCCGCGCGGGCGGCGTCCGGCCGTGGGGCCGTCGGCGACCGCGGTGCCTCATTCCTCGACCAGCAGCCCTTTACGGAGCCGGGTCAGGGTGCGCGAGAGCAACCGGGAGACGTGCATCTGCGAAATACCCAGTTCCTCGCCGATCTCCGACTGCGTCATGTTCGCCACGAAACGCAGTGAAAGGATCTTGCGATCCCGTGCCGGGAGTTCGGCGATCAACGGTTTGAGGGATTCGACGTACTCGATTCCCTCAAGGCCGTGGTCCTCGTAGCCGATACGGTCCGCCAGCGTGCCCTCGCTGTCGTCCTCCTCGGGCTGGGCGTCCAGCGAACTCGCGGTGTACGCGTTGCTCGCGGCCATCCCCTCGACGACCTCGTCCTCGGAGATGCCGAGGCGCTCGGCCAATTCGGCGACCGTGGGGGAGCGGTCCAGTTTCTGCGCCAGTTCGTCGCCGGCCTTGGCAAGGTCCAGGCGCAGTTCCTGCAACCGTCGCGGAACCCGCACGGACCAACTGGTGTCACGGAAGAAACGCTTGATCTCGCCGATGATGGTCGGCATGGCGAACGTCGGGAACTCCACGCCCCGGCTGAGTTCGAAGCGGTCGATCGCCTTGATCAGGCCGATGGTGCCGACCTGGACGATGTCCTCCATGGGTTCGCTGCGGGAACGGAACCGGGAGGCCGCGAACTTCACCAGCGCGAGATTGAGTTCGACCAGCGTGTTGCGGACGTACGCGAATTCGTGGGTGCCTTCCTCAAGCGATTCGAGACGCTCGAAGAGGGTCTTGGACAGGGCCCTCGCGTCCACCGGGCCCACTTCGTCGAACGGCGGGATCTCGGGCAGCCCCTCGATTTCGGGCATTCCCGAGTGATCCGGTTCGACGGGGAGCGAGTGGGCAGGAATCGACTGGGAAGGGATGTGCCCGGTCGGGGTGGACGGGGGTGTCGACGATGTGTGCTGCCGGATGTCGTCGGTGCGCATTTCGTCGAGCCGGGGTGACATGGTGTCCTCCATCGTTCTCGGCATATGGCTGCCGAAGCCTCTGCGTGAAGCTGCGGTGTGCGGCGCCTCCAAAGCCGGCCGTATCGAATGTGTTCCTTCTAGCCCTACCTGCCTTTGCCGGAAGATGGCAAGTGCGAGATGTCTTTATTTCGGTCTATATCCGGACTGTTCGGCTACCCCTGTTCGAACCGAGGGCGTAGGGTTCGACGAGCGCAGTCATGAGCAATCGACGTCGAGACAGCAAGAGGGGTGCGCGCGCATGGACCGCGGGACGGTCGGCAGTGCGAGCCGGGGCCGGCTTCATGTGGCGATCCGGCATCACGGCACCAGCGCGGTCGTGACCGCCGCGGGTGAGCTGGATCACCACACCGCCGATTTGTTGCGTGAATCACTGGAGGGGTGCGTGGCCGACGGATACGCGCGCCTGGTGGTGGACTGCTCACCGCTGGAATTCATGGACTCCACCGGGCTCAACGTCCTGCTCGGCGCGCGCCTCAAGGCGGAGGCCGCAGGGGGAGGGGTCCATCTGGCGGGCATGCAGCCCGTGGTGGCCCGCGTGTTCGAGATCACCGGCGCGGAGGCGGTCTTCACGGTGCACGACACCCTCGACGCGGCACTGGCCGACTGAGGGCGGCCGCGGCGGGGACGGCTCCCCGCCGGCCGGGTAGTCATCGTCACAATCCCCGAGCCCAAGAAGTGGGTGTTCTCGCGGTCCCGTCGGGCAGGAGACACCTGAAATCCGTTCCATCCGTCCGTTATCTGTATCCGTGAAAAGGCGAATCGGTGAGGTGAAGCGCTGATGAGCACCACCCGGCCGTACCCGCCGGGCGACCTCGGCCCGGAGTCGGGCAGCGCCGGTGCTTCCGCCGTCGCTCCGGCCACCGCGGCCGCCCCGGAGGGCCAGGTCCGCAGGCTGCGCCTCACCGGCGCCCGGGGGTCCGTGGCGCGCGCCCGCGACTTCGCCAGGCAGGCCCTGCACGACTGGGGCTGGCTGCCGGCCGCCAACGCCGACCAGCGGGCCGCCGCCGAGGACGTACTGCTCGTCGTCTCCGAGCTGGTCACCAACGCCTGCCTGCACGCCGACGGCCCCGAGGAGCTGCGGCTGCGGTGCGCCGCCAAGGTGCTGCGCCTGGAGGTCAGCGACCCGGGCGCCGGCGCACCCGCCCCGCGCACACCCCACCGCGCCGGGCGCCCCGGCGGCCACGGGATGTTCATAGTGCAGCGCCTCTGCCTGGACTGGGGGGTCGTACGCAACCCCGACAGACCCGGCAAGACCGTCTGGGCCGAACTGGCCGCACCGTCCTGAGGGACGGCGACCGGCCGCCGTACGCGGGGACATGACCACGCGTCGGGCCGGAGGTGCGGCCGGTACGTGAGTGACCGGATCGGGGAGGGCACGGACCTGCGGGGTCCGGGCCCTCCCCGATCCGCGTTGCGCCGTGCCTTCCCTCGGCAAGGTCCCCGGCGTACCTTGACGGCCAATCTGATGCGCCGTCAGCAGTAGGGCGGCGCTCGAACCGGGAGGAGGGGAACCCGACGTGGCCCGCTTCCAGACACAGCTTCCCGACCGTCCGCGCCGGGCGGCCGGTCTCGCCGCGGCCGCGGCGGTGGCGGCGGTGCTGCTCACCGCTCCGGTCGCGCACGCCGAGGCCGTCGACGTCGACTACCGGTGCAGAACACCGATCGGCGACAAGGGCGCGATCTCACCCGTCGACATCAAGGGCACACCGGACGGGAGCGCGTACCGGATCGAGATGTCGCTGAGCAAGGGCGTCTCCTCCAGCCCCGTCGAACTGGGCAAAGGGGCGATGAAACCCAGCGCGCTCCTCACGCTCGGGGGCGCCGACAGCGGCACCGTGGCGGTGTCCGGCCCGCCCAACGCCAAGGCCGTACCGGCCAACACCCCCATCACCATCGGCGATCTGACCGGTACCTACACCCCCAAGGGCAGCGGCAAGGTCACCTTCACCGCCTCCACCCTCACCATCAAGGCCCTGGGCACCACGACCACCTGCACACCCGCCAACCACCCCGGCCCCGCGCTCACCCTCGACGTCAAGGGCACCGGCGGCTCCGGCGCCCACGCCGGCCACGGCGGCGGACAGCTGCCGCAGACCGGCCCCGCCGACTCCGTCCTCGCCCTCGGCACCCTCGGCGGCACGGTGCTGCTCGCCGGAGCCGCCGGCGTGCTCTGGCTCACACGCCGTCACCAACGGGCGTGAGACGCGGGGCCCGCGCCCCCGCACACCACCGTGCATCCGTACGCGTACGAG
>NZ_JCANQV010000080.1:0-22506 GCF_059553635.1 Candidatus Streptomyces philanthi | reverse complement strand
GCCTCCGGACACGCTCCACCCCACACACCCCGACGCCACGCACCCGGACACCCCTCGGCCAACGCACCCCGACGCACCCCACCCGGACGCCCCTCAGCCAACGCACCCCGACTCCGCGCACCCGGACGCTCCTCGACCAACGCGCCCCGACACCACGCACCCTGAAGCCACACACCCCGACGCTTCTCGGCCGCCCCACCCAGACACCGAAAGCTCCGACAAATCCCGGCCTACTCCTTCCGACGCGCAACCCCCGTTCCCCACCGACGCCCCTCCGCACAACCAGCACGACCAAAACACCAGGCACGACGAACACAGCGAACACGAGCAGCAGCCCGAGCACCACGACCGCGACCAACACAACCAGCGCCCCGACCACACCCCGGACAACTCCCACCCCACCCACACCGACCCTTCCGACACCCACACCGCAGACCCCAAGCCCGCCTCCGAGACCCGCAACCGCGAACGTCCCGGTGGCCTCGACGGCCCCACCGACGAACACCAGCGACACGTCGAGAACGCCATCCCCCGGGACGAGAACGGCAGACCGCAGCGCCACCCCGACCCGGACGACGGCCACTGGGTACGCAGCATCAACGACCCGGGCCCCGACGCACCCGGCCGCAACAACAACTGCGTCGACGCCGCACTCGCCGCAGCCGACACCTACTCGGGCCACCCCACCGCCGCCGCCCACCGCACCCCCGACCACAACCCGGACGGCACCCCCTCCGACCGAGGCGAGACCAACGGCCGCGACCGCATCGAGAACACGCTCGGCGCCCGCTTCCACGACTACGGCGACGGCCGCGACGCCTTCCGCCGCCTGGAGAACGACCTCCGCAACTCCGGCCACGGCTCCCAGGCCGTCATCGTCACCCAGGACCGCCACGGCCGCGCCCACGCCTGGAACGTCGTCAACCACCAAGGCAAGATCACCTACGTAGACCCCCAAACCGGCCAACGCAGCAACACCCCCCTCCACAACGGCACCCACGGCGTCCACGCCATCCCCCTCGACGCCCACCGACGCCCCGTCACCACCGACACCCCGCCCCACCCACAAGACACGGACGGCACACGCCGTCCCCACGCCACTCCTGCCGGCGCGGAACCTTCCACCGATGGTGGTCAGGAAAGCGCCGAAACGGAGCGGGAACGGCACGTTCGGGAGAACACGAAGCCGGACGGCTCCGAGGGCCCGGGTCTGGAGAGCCCCCAGGGGCTGAGCCCTGACTCCTCGCAGCGAGACCTGCGGTCGGACGAGAGGAATCCTGTCTTCCGTACAGACAGCGCGGAAACGCACAACAGCCTCTCCCGGTGGGCCGATCCCGAGCACGCGAGTACGGACGAACACGGACGCAGTCCTCTCGCTCAGGTACTGGACCGAACGGCGAGGGAACATGGCCCCGAGGGGCGTACCACCTTCACGCAGGCGGAGCTGAACAAGATCCTGCGGGACCCGAACTTCAGCGACATGAATCAGGGGCAACGATGTGCCGTGGTCGCGGCACTCGGACGTATGAGTATTTCGTTCCACGAGCAGCACGCGGCCACGGTCGATACGCAGGACGGCGATGGGAACCCTGCCGGGGAGGCGAAGCCGGGTCCGGCCATTCGGGAGCGCGCGCAGTGGCCCGCCGATCACCGCACCGGGCTGATGCCCGACATACGAGGAGCCGGAAAGGGCATCAACCTTGAACAAGTAAACGAAGGAAATGCGAACAAGGGGATCAAAACCCATTACAAGCGCCCGGGCCTCAATGCGCTTTTGGACGCGTCAGGGGACCATCGACCAGATTTCACCGGAAAGAATTATGCCGTCCTCGAAGTGGAACACCCCGACGGGAGGGTGGAATACATCATCGACTCCTCCGTCCCGGCCGGAAAACACGGCTTCTCTCCCGGACACTCGGAAAAAGTACTTCTTGACGAGGTTGACCGGCGGAACGGCGCCAAGAATCCGGACGAGCGGATCAAGGTGAAGGGCCTTTACACCGAGCGAGAACCGTGCGGAAAGGGCGAAGGGCACGCAAACTGCTCGAACAGACTGCGAACACACCCGGCCATGCAGGGCGTCCCCGTCCACTACAGCACGACGTACAGGTCGGATCCGAAAGGCGTCGCCGATCGGCAGGCGATTCGCGACGCCTACGAACCGGACATACAAAAGGTCAAGGACAACCCTGCGCTGACGGAAAAACAGAAGGAAGATCAGATCGACGCGATACGAAAGGAACGTGACGGGAAGACCGAAAAGAAGCGAACCCCGTTGGAAAGAGATGTCGCCGGGGAATTCAAGCAATATATGCAGGGCATCGGCGATACTTGGGTCAAGGTGATTCCTCAGCTGCTCTGAGGGTAGTCTGGGCCGGCGTCCCCGGTATGCACCACGTCCGACAGGAACAGAACAAAGCACGGAGGATTCATGCCGCACGAGGCCACCACCGACGAGATCGTCACCCAGGTGCTCGGCTGGTGGCACGACGAGGCGGCCTGGACCCCAATGGTGGTCGAGGTCACCGGCCCGCGGCGTTCGGGCCGTACCGCGGCGCTGTTGCGCCTGGCTCAGGAGGTCCCGGAGGCGGAACTGCTGGACGCGGAAGGGCTGACGGCCGAGGCGCTCCATGCGGCCGTGTGCGAGATCGGAGAGGTCGACTGGCGTGCCGCGCAGGAGGGTGAGTGGTCCGCCGGCTCGGACCGTGATGACGAACGGAAGCTGATCCTCATCACCAACGCCCAGCGTGCGGGCTTCACCCGCCGCTCCTCCCACCCTCGGCGCATCACCGACTTCAACCTCGACGATCTGGCCTGCACAGGTGAGTTGGGGATCGTTATCGAGACCGGCTCCGAAGGGGCCGAGGCGCAGAGGGCGGCCCTTCCTGATCAGCGCCTCCGCCTCACCACGACCGCGCCTTCGTCGTCCTCGGACACGAGCACGGGCACGGCGTCGGTAGAACTGCGTGCGCTCGCCCTGGCCGAGACCCGTGAAGTGCCCGTTCCCGTCTGGTGCGAGTTGGTGTCGGCCTGCGGCGGCGCGGAGCACACCACGGAAAGCCTCACCGAGTTCGCCGGAACCCATTCGGCTCTGGAGCTGACCGCTTCCGGGCGGGTACGTTTCCGCCACGAGTCGGACGCGGAATACCTACGCACCCGCCTCGTGTCCACTGCGGAGGACGTGGTCTCCCGGGTCAACCGCCGAATTCTGCAATGGCTGATCGAGCAGGTTCCGAGCCTCTCTCATCCTCTCGGGTGGGAAGAGTCAGGGGGCATCGGTTGGTACGCCGCTCACGCCATGCCGATGCACGCCGTGAACGCGGATGAGTTCGATCTCTTCCTCACCCGTGGCGAGATGGCTGCGAACGTGCCCCAGGACGCGCTTCTCGATGCCGCGAGTTGTCTTCCCGACATCGCACCGAACGAGACCGTCGTCGCCGATGCCTTCTACGCACACCTCAGTGGTGTCACGCCGACCGGGCAGGGTGATTGGGCAGCGTGGCTGCATCTGATGGCCACCGCACGAGGGGACGAGGCGCTGGCCCAGGCCATCGGGAACAGCGGTGTGATCCTTCCCTGGCGGGCACGTTGGACGGACTGGCGGCCGCCGGGCGGTTTCCGGGCATGTTTCACGGAGCCGGGCTCGATCGTGAACCTTGGTGTGGTGCATCAGAACGGCGAACCGGTTGTCGTCGGCTTCGGCCAGTACGGCAGGACCCTTCAGATGTGGCGCGCGGAGACCGGTGAACGGCTTTACCCGCAGTTCACCGAGGAATTCCCGCCGCACATCGCCGGGACCTTGTCCTGGTCGGACGGCCGTACGACGCCGCTGACCGCCCAGGCGCTCCGCAAGGTGTCGCTTCCCTCCGCGTTGAACGGTCTGAGCGAGGACTTTCTCGATTGCTCGACGAGGGTGGGTGACCTCGTTTTCCTGGCAGGGCCCGGTGGCGTGGTCGCTGTCGCGGCCCGTGACTCCTCCCTCTCCTCGGGACCGCTCCCCCTCTCCGTTCCCCGTCATCAGGAACTGGTCTGGGGATACCGTCCTGTTCGCGGCGCCAGGCCCGATCGCACAGCACCGCTGACCCGGTCCATGCTGAACGAACTCTACGGGGCCGATTTCCCGCAGACCGTGCCTCCGGAGAGGCTCCCCGAGCAGGTGGAGTCCGCCACCGCACGGCGGGTCCTGTCCGAAATCGGGATCCCGCCGGCCCAGCTCCTCGGGCTGGCCCTCGACCCGGTGGCAGAGCAAGAACTCCGCGAGATTTCCTGGCCCTCCACCGTGCCGAATTCCGCCCCCGAAGAGACGGGTCCGTTCTTCCGTATCGGGCAGTGGTGGGGTGGCACGGTCGTCATCGACGGTCCCAGTGGTCGGATTCTGCGCACTCCGGACGAGGACGAACCGGCGAGTTGGAGCCGGCACGTCGTGGTCGCCTCGGACCTGGAACGCTTTGTGCTGATGGTGCACTTCTTCACCATCGGCGTTCACATGCTCAGCCTGAACCGGAACCGTCTTGAGGGAATCTCGCTGCGCGTCGACATCGAAGGCGGCCTGGAACGGCTGGACCCCATCGGCGCCCGTTCCTCCGCGTGGATGCACGGCCTACGCTCCTGAGCCCCCGGCGCGCCGGTCGCGGCCACGGACAGTTCTCGCGGGAAGCGCGGGCACAGGCGGAGCGGAGGCCCTGCCCCCAGCCATGAGGTGCTAGGGCGAAGCCTGCGTCACGCCGCAGAAGAAAGCGGGGCGTCATCCCATCGGCGACGCCCCGCCTGTCCTCAGGCCGGAACGTGCCTACTTCCCTTCCCGCCCCGCCGCGATCTGCCGTGACATCAACGTCGTCAGTTCGTAGGCCGTGTGGGAGGCGGCGACGGCGGTGATTTCGGCGTGGTCGTAGGCGGGGGCGACCTCGACGAGGTCGGCGGAGACGAGGTGGCAGGTGGCAAGGCCGCGGAGGATTTCGAGGAGTTCGCGGGAGGTCAGGCCGCCGGCCTCGGGGGTGCCGGTGCCGGGGGCGTGGGCCGGGTCGAGGACGTCGATGTCGATGGAGATGTAGAGGGGGCGGTCGCCGATGCGCTGGCGGAGCTGGTCGGCGATCTCGTCGACGCCGCGGCGCATGACGTCGGCCGAGGTGACGATGCCGAAGCCCATCTTCTCGTCGTCGTCGAGGTCCTTCTTGCCGTAGAGGGGGCCGCGGGTGCCGACGTGGGAGAGGGCGGAGGTGTCGAGGATGCCCTCCTCGACGGCGCGGCGGAAGGGGGTGCCGTGGGTGTACTCGGCGCCGAAGTAGGTGTCCCAGGTGTCCAGGTGCGCGTCGAAGTGGAGCAGGGCGACCGGGCCGTGCTTCTTGGCGACGGAGCGGAGGAGGGGGAGGGCGATGGTGTGGTCGCCGCCGAGGGTCATCAGGCGGGCGCCGGTGGCGAGCAGGTCGTCCGCCGCGGCCTCGATCGTCTCGACCGCCTCGTCGATGTGGAACGGGTTGGCGGCGATGTCACCGGCGTCCGCGACCTGGGCGAGGGCGAACGGGGACGCGTCCTGGGCCGGGTTGTACGGGCGCAGCAGCCGGGACGCCTCGCGGATGGCGTTGCCGCCGAAGCGGGCGCCGGGGCGGTAGGAGACGCCGGTGTCGAAGGGGACACCGACGACGGCGACATCGGCCGTGCCGCCGACCTGGTCCAGGCGCGGCAGGCGGGCGAAGGTCGCGGGGCCGGCGTAGCGCGGGACACGGGAGGAGTCGACGGGGCCCACGGGCTCACGGGAGGCGGAGGAGGCGGCTGATGCGGAGGCGGTCGTCATGGGGGTGAGGCTAGGGGGCGGTGGGGTGGTGGGACATGGACATTTGTGTGGTGCGGGGGTGGGGCGGATCGACGTTTCGGCCAGGGGGCCCACCGACTGGCGCGCGAGGGACGGCTTCCGGGCCCAGGACCGGGCGTATCGGCTCGCGCCCGCAGGCCCCCACGTCCGCCCCGCTTCCCTGCCGCCCCCAGGCACAATGGCCGCATGCCGATAGCCTCTGCGGGTGCCGTGCCGACGCCCGGCGAACTTGTCGACCATCTCGTACGGGCCCGGATCGCCGGGAACGTCGCCACGCCTCGGGAGAACAATCTCGCGCACTACCGCAAGCTCGCGGGCGGTGACCGGTACTACTGGTTCGGCCTGGAGCTGGGGAACCGGTGGGCGGACGAGCAGGATGTGCTGGCGGTGATGGCGGAGCGCTGCGGGGTCAGTGATGACCCGGAGCACCGGTCCGGGCAGGACACCATCGACCCGGAGCTGACGGTGGCCGCGCTGGACCGGGCGGCGGTGCCGCTGCGCAAGGCGGCGGCCGGGCGGCAGCGGGTGCTGTTCGCGACCGGGCACCCGGGCGGGCTGCTGGATGTGCACCGGGGGCTGGCCGAGGCGCTGGCGGCGTACGGCTGCGAGATCGTCGTGGTGCCGGCGGGGCTGCGGGCGGACGAGGGGCATGTGGTCCAGTTCGGGCGGGTGACGGTGCTGGAGCGTGGGGCGACGCTGTGGCACACCCACTCCCCCGCGCCGATGGAGGCGGTACTGGACGGGCTGCTGGAGACGGGCCGGCCGCTGCCGGACCTGGTGGTGGCCGACCACGGCTGGGCCGGCTGCGCGGGCCGCCGCGGGATCGACGTGGTGGGCTTCGCGGACTGCAACGACCCGGCCCTCTTCCTCGCCGAGGCCGAGGACACGCTGCGGGTCACCATCCCGCTGGACGACAACGTCCCCGATCCGCGTCACTACGACCCGATGACGGCGTATCTGCTGCGCGCCGCCGGGCTGGGGTGACCGCCGCCGCGACGCAGCCACCGCCACACCTGACGCCCCGTACGCTCCGTCCCCTCATTCCCGGGGAACCCGCACCACCCCCTCCTGGATCACCGTCACCGCCAGTTGTCCGTCCGCCGTGAAGATGCGTCCCTTGCCCAGGCCGCGGCCGCCGTGGCTGGTGGGGGATTCCTGGTCGTAGAGGAGCCAGTCGTCGGCGCGGAGGGGGCGGTGGAACCACATGGCGTGGTCGAGGCTGGCGCCGACGACATCGCCGACCGTCCAGCCGCCGCGGCCGTGGGCGAGCAGGACCGAGTCGAGCAGGGTCATGTCGGAGACGTAGGTGACCAGGCAGATGTCCAGGAGGGGGCGTTCGAGGGACGTGCCGTCCAGGGAGCCGTTGGTCCGGAACCACACCTGGGAGCGGGGTTCGCGGGGGGTGCCGACGGTCGCGTACGGCGGGTCGTCGGCGTAGCGCAGGTCGATGGCGGCGCGGGCCTCCAGCAGCCGGTCGGCGACGGACGGTTCGACGAAGCGGTCCTTGAACGGCGGTACCGACTCGGCGCCGGTGGGCAGGGTGAGCGGGTCGGGCGCGGGCGGCATCGGCTCCTGGTGGTCCAGCCCCTCCTCGTGGACCTGGAAGGAGGCGGCGAGGTGGAAGACGGGCTGGCCGTGCTGGACGGCGACGACCCGGCGGGTGGTGAAGGAGCGGCCGTCGCGGATGCGGTCGACGGTGTAGACGATCGGGGCGCCGGGGTCGCCGGGGCGCAGGAAGTAGGCGTGGAGGGAGTGCGGGGGCCGGTCGGCGGGTACGGTGCGGCCGGCCGCGACCAGGGCCTGGGCGGCGACCTGCCCGCCGAAGACCCGGGGGACGACGGAGGGCCGGGAGCGGCCGCGGAAGATGTCCTCCTCGATCCGTTCGAGGTCGAGGAGGGCGAGCAGGGAGGCCAGGGCGTCGTTCATGGTGCAGTCCCCCGTCGGTGCGGTGTGGTCGCGGTGATGCCCTCCGGTGGCGGAGGTGTTTCCGCCGGTGGCGGCCCGGCGGGGGTAGCGGCGCCGGCGGTGGCCGGCCGGCGCCGTGAACGGCCCTACAGCCCCATGGACTTGGCGATGATGGAGCGCATGACCTCGCTGGTGCCGCCGTAGATCCGGCTGACGCGGGTGTCGGCGTAGAGCCGGGAGATCGGGTACTCCTGCATGTAGCCGTAACCGCCGTGCAGCTGGAGGCACTTGTCGATGACGACGGCGGCGCGTTCGGTGGTGAAGAGTTTGGCGGAGGCGGCGTCGGCCGCGGTGAGTTCCCCGGCGTCGTGGGCGTCGAGGGCGCGGTCGACGACGGCCTGCATGGCGTCGACCTCGCTGCGGCAGTCGGCGAGGACGAACTTGGTGTTCTGGAAGGAGGCGACGGTCGTGCCGAAGACCTCGCGTTCCTGGACGTACCGGAGGGCGAAGCGGAGGGCGGCGGCGGCCTGGGCGTAGGCGCTGACGGCGATGCCGAGACGCTCCTGGGGGAGGTTCCGGCCGAGGTAGGAGAACGCCTTGCCCTCCTCGCCGAGGCGGTCGGTGACGGGCACCTTGACGTCGGTGAAGGAGAGTTCGGCGGTGTCGGAGGTCTTGAGGCCGAGCTTGTCGAGCTTGCGGCCGACGGCGTAGCCCTCGGAGGCGGTGTCGACGAAGAGGAGGGTGATGCCACCGCGGCGGTCCTCGGGCGTGGGCGGGGCGGTGCGGGCGCAGACGATGACGCGGTCGGCGAGGACGCCTCCGGTGATGAAGGTCTTGGCACCGTTGAGGACGTAGTGGGTGCCGTCGTCGGAGAGCCTGGCGGTGGTCCGCATGCCGGCGAGGTCGGAGCCGGTGCCGGGTTCGGTCATGGCGATGGCGGTCATCATCTCGCCGGTGACGAAGGGGGGCAGCCAGCGGCGCTTCTGTTCCTCGTTCGCGTAGGCGAGGAGGTAGGGCAGGCAGAGGGCGGTGTGGACGCTGGAGCCGCCGAAGCTGACGCCGGCGCGGGCGCACTCCTCGGTGATGACGGCGTGGAACTTGAAGCTGGTCTCGCCGGCGCCGCCGTACTCCTCGGGGACCTCGATGCCGAAGACGCCCAGGTCGCCGAGTTTGCGGTAGAAGTCGCGGGGGGCCTGGCCGGCCTCGATCCACTGGTCGTGGACGGGGACGACCTCGGCCTCTATGAAGGCGCGGACGGTTTCGCGGAACGCCTCGTGGTCCTCGTTGAACACCGTACGGCGCACGGGTGCCTCCTCCGGGTCGCTTCCTAAGCGCTTGCTCAGTCCTGCGCGAAAGCTACCGGCCGGTCCGCGGGCTGTCCAGACGCGGACGCCCCTGGTCCGGGGCGCCCGCGCGCCACCGGGAGGCGCCCGCGCACCCGTGTGCCACCGGTCAGTCCGCGGACGCGCCGGAGGCGCCGGTGCCGTCCGGGCCCACCGCGCCGAACGCGCCCAGAGCGAGGCGGTGCAGCAGCCGCGCGGTCTCGGTGCGGCCCGGGAGGGCGCCGGGGCGGCCGAGGTGGGGGGTGGAGTTGAGCAGGCCGAAGACGGCGTGCACGGCGGCGCGGGCCTCGGCCTCGGTGGCGGCCGGGCGCACCCGGCGGACGACGTCCACCCACAGCTCGACGTACTCGCGCTGGAGGCGGCGGACCCGCTTGCGGTCGGCGTCCTTGAGGCGGTCCAGCTCCCGGTCGTGGACGGTGATCAGCGGGCGGTCGTCCAGCGCGAAGTCGATGTGCCCGGCGATCAGGGCGTCCAGTACCGCGGCGGGCGACTCCCCGCCCTCGGTGACCCGCATCCGGCCGCCGTCGAGCAGCCGCTCGCTGATGCCCACCAGCAGTTCGGCGAGCATCGCGTCCTTGCCGGCGAAGTGGCGGTAGAGGCCGGGGCCGGAGATGCCGACGGCGGCCCCTATCTCGTCGACGCCGACACCGTGGAAACCGCGCTCGGCGAAGAGGCGCGCGGCCTCCTTGAGGATCTGCTCGCGGCGGCTGGTCGGCGCGGGGGCCTGGGCTGTGCTCATGAGGGCAATTGTAGACAGCCGGGTTAGTGCTCGTTAACCTGAAGGGGGCCGACGTTAACGGCCATTAACCCGGATGCCCTCGCCCGGCGGACCGCGGCAGGGCCCGGCGACCGAGCAAGGGGGCTCGTACTGATGGAGCAGGCACCGGTGCCGGTGAGCGAGGGGGGTGCCCCGGCGCCCTCACGCACGGCGGACGCCCCGGCGTCCGACCGGTCGGCCGACGCGGCCGCGCACCGCGAGCTGGCGGCACGGCTGCGGGAGAAGCTCGCCGCGGCGCGGCTGGGTGGCGGCGAGAAGGCCAGGGCGCGGCACACCGCCCGCGGCAAGCTGCTGCCCCGCGACCGGGTGGACACCCTCCTCGACCCGGGATCGCCCTTCCTGGAGATCGCCCCGCTGGCGGCGGACGGGATGTACGGGGGTGCCGCGCCGGCCGCCGGGGTGATCGCCGGGATCGGCCGGGTGTCGGGCCGCGAGGTGGTGGTGATCGCCAACGACGCGACGGTCAAGGGCGGTACGTACTACCCGATGACGGTCAAGAAGCATCTGCGGGCGCAGGAGATCGCCCTGGAGAACCGTCTGCCGTGCCTGTACCTCGTCGACTCCGGCGGCGCGTTCCTGCCGATGCAGGACGAGGTCTTCCCCGACCGCGAGCACTTCGGGCGGATCTTCTACAACCAGGCGCGGATGTCCGGCGCGGGCATCCCGCAGATCGCCGCGGTCCTCGGTTCGTGCACGGCGGGCGGGGCGTACGTCCCGGCGATGAGCGACGAGGCCGTGATCGTACGGAACCAGGGCACGATCTTCCTGGGCGGCCCGCCGCTGGTGAAGGCCGCCACGGGCGAGGTCGTCACGGCCGAGGAGCTGGGCGGCGGCGAGGTCCACTCCCGTACGTCCGGTGTCACCGACCACCTCGCCGAGGACGACGCGCACGCCCTGCGCATCGTGCGCACCATCGTCTCCACGCTCGGCGACCGCGGACCGCTCCCCTGGTCGGTGCGGCCCGTCGAGGAGCCGAAGGCCGATCCGGCGGGGCTGTACGACGTGGTGCCCGTCGACTCCCGTACGCCCTACGACGTCCGCGAGGTGATCTCCCGGATCGTCGACGGGTCGCACTTCGCCGAGTTCAAGGCGGAGTACGGGACGACGCTGGTCACCGGCTTCGCCCATCTGCACGGCCACCCGGTCGGGATCGTCGCCAACAACGGCATCCTGTTCTCCGAGTCCGCGCAGAAGGGCGCCCACTTCATCGAGCTGTGCGACCAGCGCGGCATCCCGCTGGTCTTCCTCCAGAACATCTCCGGCTTCATGGTCGGCCGCGACTACGAGGCCGGCGGGATCGCCAAGCACGGCGCGAAGATGGTGACGGCGGTCGCCTGCACCCGCGTGCCCAAGCTCACCGTCGTCATCGGCGGGTCCTACGGGGCGGGCAACTACTCGATGTGCGGCCGGGCGTACTCGCCCCGCTTCCTGTGGATGTGGCCGAACGCCAAGATCTCGGTGATGGGCGGCGAGCAGGCCGCTTCCGTGCTGGCCACCGTCAAGCGCGACCAGTTGGAGGCGCGCGGCGAGGCGTGGCCGGCCGAGGAGGAGGACGCCTTCAAGGCGCCGATCCGGGAGCAGTACGAGACGCAGGGCAACGCCTACTACGCCACCGCCCGGCTGTGGGACGACGGGATCATCGACCCGCTGGAGACCCGCCAGGTGCTGGGCCTGGCCCTGACGGCCTGCGCCAACGCCCCGCTGGACGAGCCCCGCTTCGGCGTCTTCCGGATGTGAGCGCGATGCGGAGCAACCACCCGGGCGCAGCGCCCGTGACAGGGACCTCGGAAGGGATGCCCACCACCATGTTCGACACCGTCCTGGTCGCCAACCGCGGGGAGATCGCGGTCCGCGTCATCCGCACGCTGCGGGCGCTGGGCATCCGCTCGGTGGCCGTGTACAGCGACGCGGACGCCGGGGCCCGGCACGTCCGCGAGGCCGACACCGCCGTGCGGATCGGGCCGGCGGACGCCGCCGGGAGCTATCTGTCCGCCGAGCGGCTGCTGGAGGCGGCGGCCAGGACCGGCGCGCAGGCCGTGCACCCCGGTTACGGGTTCCTCGCCGAGAACGCGGCGTTCGCCCGTGCCTGCGCGGACGCCGGGCCGGTCTTCATCGGCCCGCCGCCCGAGGCCATCGAGCTGATGGGCGACAAGATCCGCGCCAAGGAGACGGTCCGGGCCGCCGGGGTGCCGGTCGTGCCCGGTTCGTCCGGCAGCGGGCTGAGCGACGGCGAACTCGCCGCGGCGGCCCGCGAGATCGGCATGCCGGTCCTGCTCAAGCCGTCGGCGGGCGGCGGCGGCAAGGGCATGCGGCTGGTGCGGGACGAAGCGCGTCTCGCCGAGGAGATCGCCGCCGCCCGGCGGGAGGCCCGCGGTTCCTTCGGGGACGACACCCTTCTCGTCGAGCGCTGGATCGACCGGCCCCGGCACATCGAGATCCAGGTCATGGCCGACGCCCACGGCAATGTCGTCCATCTCGGGGAGCGCGAGTGCTCCCTCCAGCGCCGCCACCAGAAGGTGATCGAGGAGGCGCCGTCGGTCCTGCTGGACGAGGCGACGCGGGCCGCGATGGGTGAGGCCGCCGTGCAGGCCGCGCGGGCCTGCGGCTACCGCGGCGCGGGCACGGTGGAGTTCATCGTGCCGGGCAAGGACCCCTCGGCGTACTGCTTCATGGAGATGAACACCCGTCTCCAGGTGGAGCATCCGGTCACCGAGCTGGTCACCGGGCTGGACCTGGTCGAGTGGCAGCTGCGCACCGCGGCGGGCGAGCGGCTGCCGTACGCGCAGCAGGACATCGTCCTGACCGGTCACGCCGTCGAGGCGCGGATCTGTGCCGAGGACCCGGCCCGCGACTTCCTGCCGACCGGCGGGACGGTGCGGCTGCTGCGCGAGCCGGCCGGCGGCGGGGTGCGCACCGACTCCGGGCTGACACAGGGCACGGAGGTCGGCAGCCGGTACGACCCGATGCTGTCCAAGGTCATCGCGTACGGGCCGGACCGGGCGGCGGCGCTGCGGAGGCTGCGTGCCGCCCTCGCGGAAACGGTCACCCTCGGGGTGCCGACCAATGCCGGGTTCCTGCGCCGGCTGCTGGCCCACCCCGATGTGGTGGCGGGCGAGCTGGACACCGGTCTGGTGGAGCGGGAGACGGCCGGGCTGCTGGAGACGGAGGTGCCGCGGGAGGTGTACGCGGCGGCCGCCGCCGTCCGGCTGGCCGCGCTGTCGCCGGAGCCGGACGGCGGGGCGTGGCAGGACCCGTTCGCCGCGCCCACCGGTTTCCGGCTCGGCGGCGACCCGGCGCCCGTCCGCCTCTGGCTGCGCGTCCCCGGCCACGACCCGGTCCGCCACGACGTCACGCCGGGCGAGCAGGCCGCCGAGGTGGAGGCGGACCGGGTCCGGGTGAGCGTCGGCGGGGTGCTGCACACCTTCGCGCGCTCCGGCGACTGGCTGGGCCGGGACGGCGACGCCTGGCAGGTGACGGATCACGACCCGGTGGAGGAGACCCTGCGGCAGGCGGCCGGGGCGCACGGCGCGGACGCGCTGACCGCCCCGATGCCCGGCACCGTCACCGTGGTCAAGGTCGCGGTGGGCGACGCGGTGGCCGCGGGCCAGGGCCTGGTGGTGGTCGAGGCGATGAAGATGGAGCACGTGATCGCGGCGCCGCACGCCGGGACGGTCGCCGCGCTGGACGTCACCGTCGGCGCGACCGTGGCCATGGACCAGGTCCTGGCCGTCGTCGACCCGTACGAGGAGCGGCCCGCTGCCGCGGGCGGTCAGGAGGACGTGTCATGAGCGTGACCGGACTGCCGATGGAGTTCGCGGCGGAGGGCCTGCCCGCCCGCGTCCGCATCCATGAGGTCGGCCCCCGCGACGGCCTCCAGAACGAGAAGGGCGTCGTCCCCACCGGGGCCAAGGCGGAGTTCGTGCACCGGCTCGCCGCCGCCGGCCTGCCGGTGGTGGAGGCCACCAGCTTCGTCCACCCCAAGTGGGTGCCCCAACTCGCCGACGCCGAGGACCTGTTCCCGCTGCTCGGCGACCTCGACACGGAGCGGCTGCCGGTCCTCGTGCCGAACGAGCGCGGCCTCGACCGGGCGCTGGCGCTAGGAGCCCGCCGGATCGCGGTGTTCGGCAGCGCCACCGAGTCCTTCGCCCGCGCCAACCTCAACCGCACGGTGGACGAGGCGCTGGCGATGTTCGCGCCCGTCGTCGCGCGGGCCAAGGACGCCTCGGTGCACGTCCGCGGCTATCTGTCGATGTGCTTCGGCGACCCCTGGGAGGGCCCGGTGCCCCTCGGGCAGGTCGTCCGGGTCTGCCGCGCCCTGCTGGAGATGGGCTGCGACGAACTGAGCCTGGGCGACACCATCGGCGTCGCCACGCCCGGCCATGTCCGGGCCCTGCTGACCGCGCTCGGCGAGGACGGCGTCCCCGTCTCCCGGCTGGGCGTGCACTTCCACGACACCTACGGGCAGGCCCTGTCCAACACCCTGGCCGCGCTCCAGCACGGCGTCACCACCGTCGACGCCTCGGCGGGCGGCCTCGGCGGCTGCCCGTACGCCAAGAGCGCGACCGGCAACCTCGCCACCGAGGACCTGGTCTGGATGCTGCACGGCCTCGGCATCGAGACCGGCGTCGACCTGGACGCGCTCGCCACCACCAGCCACTGGATGGCCGGAGTACTGGGCCGCCCCAGCCCCTCCCGTACGCTCCGCGCCCTTTCCCCCAAGGAGTGAGCTCCATGTCCCTGGACCACCGTCTCCCCTCCGAGCTGGAGGACCTGAGGCGCACCGTCGAGGCGTTCGCCCATGACGTCGTGGCCCCCGCGATCGGCGAGTACTACGAGCAGCACGCCTTCCCGTACCCCATAGTCCGCGAGATGGGGAAGATGGGCCTGTTCGGGCTGCCGTTCCCCGAGGAGTACGGCGGCATGGGCGGCGACTATCTCGCCCTCGGCATCGCCCTGGAGGAGCTGGCCCGCGTCGACTCCTCGGTGGCGATCACCCTGGAGGCGGGCGTCTCCCTCGGCGCGATGCCGCTGTACCGGTTCGGCACCGAGGAGCAGAAGCGCACCTGGCTGCCGAAGCTGTGCGGCGGCGAGATGCTCGGCGCGTTCGGCCTGACCGAGCCGGAGTGCGGCTCGGACGCCGGCGGCACCCGCACCACCGCGGTCCGCGACGGCGACCACTGGGTGATCAACGGCAGCAAGTGCTTCATCACCAACTCCGGTACGGACATCACGGGTCTGGTCACCGTCACCGCCGTCACCGGGCACAAGGACGACGGCCGCCCGGAGATCTCCACGATCATCGTGCCGTCCGGCACCCCCGGCTTCACCGTCGCCGCCCCCTACTCCAAGGTCGGCTGGAACGCCTCCGACACCCGCGAACTGTCCTTCGCGAACGTCCGGGTCCCGCTGGGCAACCTCCTCGGCGAGGAGGGCCGCGGCTACGCCCAGTTCCTGCGCATCCTGGACGAGGGGCGGGTCGCCATCGCGGCGCTGGCCACCGGGCTGGCGCAGGGCTGTGTCGACGAGTCGCTGGCGTACGCCCGTACCCGGCGCGCCTTCGGGCGGCCGATCGGCGACAACCAGGCGATCCAGTTCAAGCTCGCCGACATGGAGATGCGGGCCCACACCTCCCGGCTCGCCTGGCGCGACGCGGCCTCCCGGCTGGTGCACGGCGAGCGGTTCAAGAAGGAGGCGGCGCTCGCCAAGCTGTACTCGTCGGAGATCGCCGTGACCAACGCCCGCGAGGCGACGCAGATCCACGGCGGGTACGGCTTCATGAACGAGTACCCGGTCGCGCGGATGTGGCGCGACTCCAAGATCCTGGAGATCGGCGAGGGCACCAGCGAGGTGCAGCGGATGCTGATCGCCCGCGAGTTGGGGCTCACGGGCTGACGACGCGCGGACGGGGCGGCGCCACGCACGCCGCCCCGTCCGCGCCCCACGTCACCGGGCCGGCCAGGGCACCTCCGGGGAGCGGTGGTAGGCGATGCCGCGCGCCTCCCAGCGTTCCGCCTGCGCCGCGAGCCGGACACGGTAGCGGTCCCAGTCGTGCGCGGACGCCGGTGACCAGCCCAGCTCCGCGATCCCGGGCAGGCGCGGATAGGCCATCACGTCGAGATGCGCGTCGGAGGACAGCGTCTCCGTCCACAGCGCGGTCTCCACGCCCATCACGGCGTTCCCCGGCACGCCCGGCAGATATGTCGCCGGGTCCCAGTCGTAGGCGCGCTTCGCCTCGACATAGCCCGCCCAGTGCTTCCCGAGCGGGGTGTCCTTGTCGTACTTCATGTCGAGGTAGGAGCGGTCGGCCGGGGAGATGATCAGCCGGGTGCCGTGCCGCGCCGCGTCCACCACCCGCTCACGCTCGTCGGCCTTCGTCCCGTCGTAGCCCCAGTACTGGGCGATGGCGCCCTTGACCGGGTGGGCGGCGGTGACCTGGTGCCAGGCGACGACCGTCTTGCCGTACTTGCGGGCCAGCGGCTGCACCTTGTCCATGAACGTCACGAAGTCGTCGTGGCTGGTGGAGTACGCCTCGTCGCCGCCGATGTGCAGATACGGGCCGGGGGTCAGCGCCGCGATCTCCTTCAGCACCTGGTCGGCGAAGCGGTAGGTGACGGCCTTGGGCACGCACAGCGAACTGAAGCCGACGTCGGTGCCGGTGTAGAGGGGCGGCGCCTTGCCGTCGCAGTTCAGCTCGGGGTAGGAGGCCAGGGCCGCGTTGGTGTGGCTCGGCATGTCGATCTCCGGGACCACCGTCAGATACCGCTCGGCGGCGTAGCGGACGATCTCGCGGTACTCGGCCTTGGTGTAGTAGCCGCCGCGGCCGCCGCCCACCTGGGTACTGCCCCCGTAGGTCGCCAGCTTCGGCCAGGAGTCGACGGCGATCCGCCAGCCCTGGTCGTCGGTGAGATGCAGGTGCAGGGTGTTGAACTTGTAGTACGCGATCTGGTCGATGTAGCGCTTGACCTGGGCGACGGTGAAGAAGTGCCGGCCCACGTCGAGCATGGCGCCCCGGTAGCCGAAGCGCGGGGTGTCGGTGACGGTGCCCCCGGCGATCCTCCAGGGGCCGGGCTGCCGGGTGTGCCGTTCGATCCGCGGGGGCAGCAGTTGGCGCAGTGTCTGCACGCCGTGGAAGAGGCCGGCGGGACGCGCGGCGCTCACGGTGACCGACTTCTGTGTGGAGCGCAGCCGGTAGCCCTCGGCCCCCAGCCCCTTGGCGTCCTTGCCGCCGAGCCGCAGCACGATGCCGTCCCGGCCGTCCCGGCCGGTGACGGGCAGCCGGAAGCCGGTGGCCGGGCGCAGCAGTCCGGCGAGGTAGCCGGCGACGCGCCGGGCCTCGCCGGAGGCGCCGGGGACCCGGATGGAGGTGCCGGGGCCGAGTGTGTAGGCGGTGGTGGCCGGGCGGACGGAGGCGGGGGCGGGGATCACGCCGCCGAGCGGGACGGTGGCCGGTGCGGGCGCGGTGCGGGCGGGCGCGGCGGCGGTGACCCCTCCCACGGCCGCGACCAGCATCAGGGAACAGAGGAGCCTGCGTCGTCTCATGGACGATCCCTTCGGCGAACATCGGGACGCCGTGACCGGCACACCGGGCGGCGTGCCGGGGATGGCGTTGAGCGACCGAACGGTGACCATGCGTACCGCGCACCCCGTTCCCGGTCAAGGCACACACCACCATCAGGCCGTCATTCTGTGATCCTGCCCGATATCGGGCAGATTTCTTGCGAAAGACTCGGGGTGCCCCGCAGTATCAACGGGTGCTCGATCACCCCCTGCGCGGCGCGGACCCCCGTCCGGCGCCGCACGACGACCTCGTGGACCACCTGGTGCGCAGCACACCGCTGCACCGCGGTGAGGCCGCCCGGGTGGTGCTCGACGTGCTCGCGTACTTCGACGAGACGACCGAGACGTTCGTCCGCAGACGCCACCGCGAGCTCCAGTCGCAGGGACTGCGCAACGCCGAGATCTTCGAGCGGATCCGTCATGAGCTGCCGCACCGCGCCGTGACCCCGCCGGACCTCTCCGTCCGCCAGCTGCGCCGTCTGGTCTACGGCTGACGGGCCGGGCGCCCAGGGCACCGGCGGGGCCGTCCCCGCCCCAGCACTTCGTACTGTTCATCGGCATGTTCCGGGAGGAACCTGTATGTGCGGGATTGTCGGCTACATCGGCCACCGCGACGCCGCTCCGCTGCTCCTCGAAGGACTCCAGCGGCTGGAGTACCGCGGCTACGACTCGGCGGGCATCGCCCTCCACACCAAGGGCGGCGGACGCACCCCCGCCGGCCTGCGGACGGCCAAGGCCAAGGGCCGGGTGAGGGAGCTGGAGGCCCGGCTGCCCAAGCGGTTCTCCGGCACCACCGGTGTGGCGCACACCCGCTGGGCCACCCACGGCGCCCCCACCGACGAGAACGCGCACCCGCACCAGGACACCGACGGCAAGGTCGCCGTCGTCCACAACGGCATCATCGACAACGCCGCCGAGCTGCGCGCCCGGCTGACCGCCGAGGGCGTCGACCTCGCCTCCGACACCGACACCGAGGTCCTGGCGCACCTCATCGGCCGCTCCCCTGCCGAGACGCTGGAGGAGAAGGTCCGCGAGGCGCTGCGCCACATCGACGGCACCTACGGCATCGCCGTCCTCCACGCCGACTTCACCGACCGCATCGTCGTCGCCCGCAACGGTTCCCCGGTGGTCCTGGGCATCGGCGAGCACGAGATGTTCGTCTCCTCCGACGTCGCCGCCCTGGTCTCGCACACCCGCCAGGTCGTCACCCTGGAGGACGGCGAGATGGCCACCCTCAAGGCCGACGACTACCGCACCTACACCACCGAGGGCTCGCGCACCTCGGCCGCGCCGACCACCGTGGAGTGGGAGGCCGAGTCGTACGACATGGGCGGCCACGACACCTATATGCACAAGGAGATCGCCGAGCAGGCCGACGCGGTCGACCGGGTGCTGCGCGGCCGGATCGACGACCGCTTCGCCACCGTCCGCCTGGGCGGCCTCAACCTCGACGCCCGTGAAGCGCGGGCGGTGCGCCGGGTCAAGATCCTCGGCTGCGGTTCCGCGTACCACACAGGGCTGATCGGCGCCCAGCTGATCGAGGAGCTGGCCCGTATCCCCGCGGACGCCGAGCCGGCCTCCGAGTTCCGCTACCGCAACGCGGTGGTCGACCCCGACACCCTCTACATCGCGGTCTCCCAGTCCGGCGAGACCTACGACACGCTGGCCGCCGTCCAGGAGCTCAAGCGCAAGGGCGCGCGGGTGCTGGGCGTCGTCAATGTCGTGGGCAGCGCCATCGCCCGGGAGACGGACGGCGGGGTGTACGTCCACGCCGGGCCCGAGGTGTGCGTCGTCTCGACGAAGTGCTTCACCAACACCGCGGTGGCGTTCGCGCTGCTCGCCCTGCACCTGGGCCGCATCCGCGACCTGTCCGTCGCGGACGGCAAGCGGATCATCGCCGGTCTGCGCAAGCTCCCCGGCCAGATCGCCGAGGTGCTCGCCGACGAGCCGCTGATCGAGAAGCTGGCGGCGGACTACGCGGACGCCCGGAGCATGATGTTCGTCGGCCGGGTGCGCGGCTACCCGGTGGCCCTGGAGGCGTCCCTCAAGCTCAAGGAGGTCTCGTACATCCACGCCGAGGCGTACCCGGCGTCGGAGCTCAAGCACGGGCCGCTGGCGCTGATCGAGCCGGACGTGCCGTCGGTGGCGGTCGTGCCGGACGACGACCTGCTGGAGAAGAACCGCGCGACGCTGGAGGAGATCAAGGCCCGCAGCGGCCGCATCCTGGCCGTCGCGCACCAGGAGCAGGAGAAGGCCGACCACACCATCGTCGTGCCGAAGAACGAGGACGAGCTGGACCCGATCCTGATGGGCATCCCGCTGCAACTCCTCGCGTACCACACGGCGTTGTCCCTGGGCCGGGACATCGACAAGCCGCGCAACCTGGCGAAGTCCGTCACCGTGGAGTGAGGCGGCAACGGGCCGGCGGGGGCTTCGCACGCGCCACCGTACGTGCGAAGCCGCCGCCTCCCCTGTGCCGGCGTCGCCCATCACGCCGGCGGATGCCGCCGTGCCGGGAACCGTCACCTCCCGGACCGCGGCACGTACCGCGGGGCCCCGCCCGCCCGGTCCGTCCCGGACGTCGCGGCCACCCGGCCGGTACCTACCCCTCACAACGGAACAATCCACGTCCGTACGGCAGCGGACCGGTCAACTCCCCGCAATCCCCATGACGCCCCCTCACCTGTGGACGGAACGAGGAGAACCGATCACCCGGAGGCGGGGCGCCGTGCGTTCAGGGGACGACGATGACGGGACGCTGGGCGCGGCGGGCCAGCCGTCCGGCGACCGAGCCGAAGATCCGGCCGACGAGGCCGTGCGTGGAGCCCACCACGATGCCGTCGGCCTCGTACTCCCGGCCGACCTCCTCCAGCTCGTGGCAGATGTCGCCGCCCCGCTCGACGAGGATCCAGGGCACGTCGGAGAGGTGGTCTGCGCAGGCCAGCTCCAGGCCGAGGACCTCCGTGCGGTGGTCGGGGACGTCCACGAAGACCGGCGGTTCGCAGCCCGCCCAGACGGTCGTCGGCAGCCGGTTGGCCACATGGACGATGATCAGGCCCGAGCTGAGGCGCCGGGCCATACCGATTGCATACGCCAACGCGCGTTCGCTCGACGTCGAGCCGTCGAAGCCGACGACGACGCCGTGCCGGAACGCCGGGTCGCAGGAGTGACGCGTCTCTTCCGCCGCCTGGAGGTCCGCCGTCGGGTCGGCGACCTGCTTGCGGTCCGCGGGTTCGGGAAATTCGTGACCGGCCATGATGTCTCGGCGAGGACGTCCTCTTGCGGAGGGGCGAACGGGGAACGGCGTATGACTTGATCCGGCAGGTCGCCGGGCGGGCTCGAACGAGGAGCGGGGGCCTTAGTTCAATCGGGAACAATACGACTGGGAATCATCTTTCCAAGGCTTTACCCCAAGAGTACGGCGCCACTCCTCCGCCGCCCGGGACCACCGCGAAGGAACACCGCCGCACCGGGCCGGGCGGCCCGTCCAACGTCTCCCGGAGCATGCCGGAGCCAAGCGCGGATGGCAATGCCCCGAACGGCCCTGTACGTGCCCCTCACTCCAAGTCGCGCTCGCCCGCGCCGGGGCGGCGCCCGGCGGCCGGGGGCGCCGCCCCGCGCTCCCCCGCGCCCGCCGCACCACTCCGCCCTCCGTAAGGGTCATCCCCCGTACACACGTCGCATCCCCGGCGTGCCCCCGGGACAGAAGGGGACACACCAGCCCAGCGGCGCCCGGCGAAGGGCCGCATCGGGACAGCGGTACGGCCCGCTTCCGACGGACGGACAACCCCCCGGCCGACTGTTTTCGGCCAACTTGCGGACCGAATCCCGCGCTTGGCCCGACCACCCCCCAACCCCGGTGTGAGCAGGGAGGAAAGGACCGATCGGCATGGTTGCGGCCTACCGCCGAGGGGCAGAGCCGTGAGGCGTACTTCCCATCAGGACCGAACGAGTGGAACGCTTCGTGATCGAATGCTTTACGCCAAGTTGCCATATCGACATACCAGCGGGTGGTGAACTTGGCAGGCCATCCTCACGGGACACAGTAGATTCGATCTTGGTAGTTACGGCGGGGGAACTGTGCAGTACCGAGAGGGCGAGACGACCGAGGGGGGCTTAAGCGCCATGAGCCAGGACTCCGCTGCCGTACCAGATCCCGCACGCAAGCTCGCCGCCCGACGACGCCGCGAAATAGTCGCGGTGCTTCTTTTCAGTGGCGGCCCCATTTTCGAGAGCTCCATACCGCTCTCGGTCTTCGGCATCGACCGCCAGGACGCGGGGGTCCCGCGGTACCGGCTGCTTGTGTGCGCCGGCGAAGACGCGCCTTTGCGCACGACCGGGGGGCTGGAACTGTCCGCCCCCTACGGGCTGGAGGCGATCTCCCGTGCCGGGACGGTCGTCGTACCGGCCTGGCGTTCCATCACCCAGGCACCACCGCCCGCCGCGCTCGACGCGCTGCGCCGGGCACACGAGGAGGGGGCCAGGATCGTCGGGCTGTGCACGGGGGCGTTCGTCCTCGCCGCGGCCGGACTGCTCGACGGCCGCCCGGCCACGACCCATTGGATGTACGCGCCGACGCTCGCCAAGCGTTATCCGTCGGTCCATGTCGATCCGCGCGAGCTGTTCGTCGACGACGGCGACGTGCTCACCTCCGCGGGCACGGCGGCGGGCATCGACCTGTGCCTGCACATCGTCCGCACCGACCACGGCGCCGACGCGGCGAACGCGCTGGCCCGCCGTCTGGTCGTACCGCCCCGCCGCACCGCGGCCGATCTGGGGCACCAGCGCTACCTCGACAGGTCTTTACCTGAGGAGATCGGCGCCGACCCGCTGGCCGAGGTCGTCGCCTGGGCGCTGGAGCACCTCCACGAGCAGTTCGACGTGGAGACGCTGGCGGCCCGTGCCTATATGAGCCGCCGCACCTTCGACCGCCGGTTCCGTTCCCTCACCGGGAGCGCGCCGCTCCAGTGGCTGATCACCCAGCGGGTGCTCCAGGCACAGCGGCTGCTGGAGACCTCCGACTACTCGGTCGACGAGGTCGCCGGACGCTGCGGCTTCCGCTCGCCGGTCGCCCTGCGCGGCCACTTCCGCCGGCAGCTCGGCGCCTCCCCCGC
>NZ_JCANQV010000079.1:0-22550 GCF_059553635.1 Candidatus Streptomyces philanthi | reverse complement strand
CGCACCCTGGCCGCGCAACGGCTCGCGGCCCACGGGGCACGCCGGCCGGACCTCGCCACGGCCTGAGCCCCAACAGCACGAGAGCCCCGTACCACGCCGTACGGGGCTCTCGCGGGTCTGCGGCTCAGCCCAGGCGCTCGACCAGCGCGCGGTACTGGTCCCACAGCTCGGTGGGCGTGTGGTCGCCGAAGGTGTTGAGGTGCTCGGGGACCAGCGCCGCCTCCTCGCGCCACACGTCCTTGTCGACGGTGAGCAGGAAGTCCAGGTCCGCCTCGGACAGGTCGAGGCCCTCGGTGTCCAGCGCGCCCTTGGCCGGCAGGACGCCGATGGGGGACTCCACGCCCTCGGCGGTGCCCTCCAGGCGCCCGACGATCCACTTCAGGACCCGGCTGTTCTCGCCGAAGCCCGGCCACACGAACCGGCCCGCTTCGTCCTTGCGGAACCAGTTGACGTAGTAGATCTTCGGCAGCTTGTCCGCGTCGCCCCGGGCGGCGGCGTCCTTGCCCACCTTGATCCAGTGGCCCATGTAGTCGCCCATGTTGTAGCCGCAGAACGGCAGCATGGCGAACGGGTCGCGGCGCAGCTCGCCGACCTTGCCCTCGGCGGCGGCGGTCTTCTCGGACGCGACGTTCGCGCCGAGGAAGACACCGTGGTTCCAGTCGAAGGACTCGGTGACCAGCGGCACCGCGCTGGCGCGGCGTCCGCCGAAGAGGATCGCCGAGATCGGCACGCCCTTGGGGTCCTCCCATTCCGGCGCGATGATCGGGCACTGCCCGGCCGGGACGGTGAAGCGGGCGTTGGGGTGGGCCGCCGGGGTGCCGGACTCGGGCGTCCAGTCGTTGCCCCGCCAGTCCGTCAGGTGGGCGGGCGGCTCCTCGGTCATGCCCTCCCACCAGACGTCACCGTCGTCGGTGAGCGCGACGTTGGTGAAGACGGAGTTGCCCCACATGGTCTTCATCGCGTTGGCGTTGGTGTGCTCACCGGTGCCGGGCGCGACGCCGAAGAAGCCCGCCTCGGGGTTGATGGCGTAGAGCCGGCCGTCCTCGCCGAAGCGCATCCAGGCGATGTCGTCGCCGATGGTCTCGACCGTCCAGCCGGAGATCGTGGGCTCCAGCATCGCGAGGTTGGTCTTGCCGCACGCGGACGGGAAGGCGGCGGCGACGTACCGCGCCTCGCCCTGCGGCGGGGTGAGCTTGAGGATGAGCATGTGCTCGGCGAGCCAGCCCTCGTCACGCGCCATGACGGAGGCGATGCGCAGCGCGTAGCACTTCTTGCCGAGCAGGGCGTTGCCGCCGTAGCCGGAGCCGTACGACCAGATCTCGCGGTCCTCGGGGAAGTGCGAGATGTACTTGGTGGTGTTGCAGGGCCACGGCACATCGGCCTGGCCCGGCTCCAGGGGGGCGCCGAGGGTGTGGACGGCCTTGACGAAGAAACCGTCCTCGCCCAGCTCGTCGAGGACCGGCTGACCCATCCGGGTCATGGTGCGCATCGAGACGGCGACGTACGCGGAGTCGGTGATCTCCACACCGATGGCGGAGAGCGGGGAGCCCAGCGGCCCCATGCAGAACGGGACGACGTACATCGTCCGGCCGCGCATCGCGCCGCGGAAGATGCCCTCGGGTCCGGTGAAGATCTCCCGCATCTCGGCGGGGGCCTTCCAGTGGTTGGTCGGACCCGCGTCCTCCTCCTTCTCGGAACAGATGAACGTGCGGTCCTCGACCCGCGCCACGTCCCTGGGGTCGGAGGCGGCGTGGTACGAGTGGGGGCGCTTGACGGGGTCGAGCTTGGTGAAGGTCCCCTTCTCGACGAGTTCCTCGCACAGCCGCTCGTACTCCGCCTCCGAGCCGTCGCACCAGACGATCCGGTCGGGCTGGGTGATCTCTGCGATCTCGTCGACCCAGGAGAGGAGTTCCTGGTGACGGGTCGGGGTGGTGGGAGCCGCGTTGTCGCGCGCCACGATCGCTCCTAGATGAGGGTGATGACGGATTCATGCCCGGAATACCCGAGAAAGACCCGTTTCTTATCCATGTTTGCCCCTTGGGGGCCGCGACCCGGATGCTTCGTGACCGCTCATCCGGTGCCGACCGCACTCATTTGATCATCCGACCCCGGCGCGGTTCTGTCCAGGGGGCGTTCTCGTGACCGTCACCACTTCCGCCCCGCCACGTAACCTACGGTTGCGTAGGTAGCATGTGCGCCATGACTCCCGCGCACGACGCCGCAGCGCACCCTCGCTCCCCCGAGTCCCCCGCGCCCACGGCCGACACGCCGCCGCCCCTCAAACCGCGACTGCGCGGCTGGCTGCACGCCGGGATGTTCCCCGCCGTGCTGCTCTCCGGGGTCCTCCTCACAGCCCTCGCCGGCAGCCCCCGCGGCCGGCTGGCCTGCGCCATATACACGCTGACCGCCTGCCTGCTGTTCGGCGTCAGCGCCCTCTACCACCGCGGCAACTGGAGCCCCCGGGCCGGCGGGGTACTGCGCCGGCTGGACCACGCCAACATCTTCCTGATCATCGCGGGCACCTACACGCCGCTGACGATGCTGCTGGTCCCGGGCACCCGGGGCCAGATCCTGCTGTGGGCGGTCTGGGCCGCCGCCCTGGCCGGGATAGCCTTCCGGGTCTTCTGGGTCGGCGCCCCGCGCTGGCTCTACACCCCCTGCTACATCGCCATGGGCTGGGCCGCCGTCTTCTTCCTCCCCGACTTCCTGCGCACCGGCGGCATCGCCGTCCTGGTGCTGGTCATCGTCGGCGGCCTCCTCTACAGCGCGGGCGGGGTGATCTACGGCATCAAGCGGCCCAACCCGTCCCCGCGGTGGTTCGGCTTCCACGAGGTCTTCCACTCCTTCACCCTCGCGGCGTTCGTGGTGCACTACGTGGGCATCTCCCTGGTGGCGTACTCGCACGCCTGACGCGGACCGGTCCACAGGGCCCGGATCACGTGCCGTTCGGCCGTGGCCGGGCCCTTCGCCATCGACGACAATGATGTCCATGGCCTCTGCACATACCTCGGCGTCCCGCGCCTCCACGGCACCGAAGACCGGGCTGCGGGAGCGGAAGAAGCTCAAGACCCGGCGGGCCATCCGGCGGGCCGCCTTCCGTCTCTTCGCCGCGCAGGGCTACGAAGCGACCCCCGTCGACCAGATCGCCGCGGCCGCCGACGTCTCCCCCAGCACCGTCTTCCGCTACTTCCCCACCAAGGAGGACCTGGTCCTCACCGACGACTTCGAGGCCCTGATGGCGGCCGGCATCCGCTCCCGCCCGGCCGACGAGCCGATGTGCGAGACCCTGCGGCAGGTCGCCGCCGCCACCCTGCGCACCATGGCCTCCGGCGACCGCGCCGAACTGGTGCAGCGCGCCCGGCTGATCCGCGACGTCCCCGCCGTACGAGGCCGCACCGCCGAACACCTCGCCCGCGACGCCGAACGCCTCGGCGCCCTCCTCGCGGAACGCACCGGCCGCACCCCCGACGACCTGGAGGTCCGCGTCGTCAGCGCGGCCCTGCTCGCGGCGCTCCAGGAGACGCTGCTGCACTGGGTCGAGGACAGTCCCGGCACCGATCCGGGCGCACTGGTCCACCGCGCGATGGATGTCCTGGCCCGCGGGCTGACGCTCTGACGGCCCGAGGGGGCGCAGCATCGTGCCTGTCGGTCTGCCGTCGGGCGCCCGGCCGGCACGCGCGCCGCGTGTTGCCCCCGTACGACCTTTCGGTACGCTCCCTCCGCCGTGAGGCCGCACGCCGCGGGGCCCGCCCTACGGGTGGACGCCGGGAAGGGGTGAGGCATGCGTCAGGCCGCCCGCAGCACCGCCTCGATGCCCGTCGAGACGTGCAGCAGATACTCGTCCGCGCCGGAGGGTGCGACGATCTGGAGCCCCAGCGGCAGCCCGTTCGGGGCGCGCCCGGCCGGCAGACTCAGCGACGGCAGACCGGCGTTGCTCCATGGCAGGCACATGACGGGCTTGCCCGTCGTGCCGAGGCCGAGGGGCGCGGGCCCGGTGGCGGAGGGGGCGATCCACAGGTCGGCGGCGGCCCCGGCCGCCGCGTCGGCCAGGCGCGCGCGGAACGCGGCGCGCCGCTCCAGGGCCTCCTCGTAGGCGGCCCGCCCGATCGCCTGCCCCTCGCGGACCGCGGCCGCGCTCTCCTCCCGGTAGAGGTCGCCGAAGCGGGCGAACCAGTCGGTGTGGACGCGGGCGATCTCGTAGCGGTCCATGACGCGTACCTGCTCGGCGATGTCGGCGAAGTCGTCCATCACCGGCACCTCGCGCACCGTGTACCCGGCGCCGCGCAGCACGTCGCACCAGCCCCGGAACGCGTCCAGCGCCTCATCGTCCGCCTGCCGCAGATACGGCCCCACGGGCACACCGAGCACCGGGAGCCGCCCGTCCGCCTCCTTCGGCACGCCGTGCCAGTCGTCGCAGAGCACCGAGGCGGCCAGGGTGACGCCCGCGACGTCGGTGGCGTACCAGCCCAGGGTGTCGAAGCTGACGGCGTGCGGGATCACCCCGGTGATCGGGACCCGTTCGTAGCCCGGCTTGAAACCGACGACGCCGCAGTACGCGGCGGGTCTGATCATCGAGCCGGTGGTCTGCGTCCCGAGGGCGAGCGGCACCGCGCCGGCGGCCACCGCGGCGGCCGAGCCGCTGCTCGAACCGCCGGGGGTGTGGGCCGGGTTGTGCGGGTTGCGGGTCGGGCCGGGTGCCGCGCCCGCGAACTCCGCGGTGACGGTCTTGCCCGCGATCAGCGCCCCGGCGGCGCGCAGCCGGTCCACCACCGCGGCCTGCGGCCCGGCGAGCACCCCGGGCGGCAGCAGCGAGCCCGCGCGGGTGGGCAACCCGTCGACGTGCACGATGTCCTTGACGCCGACGGGCACGCCGTACAGCGGCGCGGACCGCCCTGGCCGCCCCTTCGCACCGGCCGCCCGACGGGCCTCGTCCAGCAGCCGGGCGCGGCGGTCCGGTTCGGGGACGAACGCCCGGAGGTGCGGGTCGACGGCGTCGATGCGGTCACAGGTCCGGCGCGCCACGGCCACCGGATCGTCGGCACCGGACCGCAGCGCCGCGACCTCCTCGACGAGAGATCTGCGCCCCAGCAAGCTCATCACGCCCGCGAGGCTACAACCGGCACACACGGCCGAGGTAGTGCCGCACTCGGACACCGTCCTGCCGGGGGGCGGGCCCGCTCCCTAGCGCCTGTGGGAAAGTCCCGCCCGGCACGCGCGCTCCCGGCGTTGTCGGGGTGTCCCGGTACCGGTCGTACCGGTACGACCCTCCGCCTTGCGGCGTCCGGCACGCACGCCCTGAAGGGGCGCGGGGGCTCCTTCTTTGTCGGCCCGTCCCGGTACGACCGGTACCGGTACGCCCCTCCGCCTTGCGACCGCACGCACGGACGCCGCGAGCCCCCACCCCTCCGGACGAACCACGCGACTTCCGCAACAGGACCTGACCGCCACCACCGACAACCCGGCGAACTCGATCTGGTCCACCGGCACTTGGGCCGCAGGGAACGCGGCCCCCCTCCTACGCCTCGTCCTCCGGGCGTCCGCCCAGCCGGGCCGCCAGATCGCGCGGCGCGGTCACCGGCTGTTCGCAGGTGAAGTGACGGCAGATGTAGCCGGTCGGTCGTCCGCCGACCAGGGGACGTTCCCTCAGAAGCGGTAGTGCCTCGGCGTCGTCGGAGTCCGGCGCGCCGACGGCGACGACCGCTCCGGGGGCGGTGCCGAGGAGGGCGGCGCGGTGCAGGGCCCGGGTGGCGTCATCGTCCGGCGGGCCGACGACAGCGACCTCGCGGGGGCCGTCGAGCGCGGCCTCGGCGACGGCGAGCCCCCAGCCGACGAAGCGCGGTACCCGTGCGCCCAGGGTGGTGACGATGCCGAGCGCCCGCTCCGCGGCCTCCCGGTGGGGCGTACTGCCGGTGAGCGCCGCGTAGGAGAGCAGGGCGCCGGCGGCAGCGGTCCAACCGGAGGGAGTGGCGTTGTCGGTGGGGTCCTGGGGGCGTCGGATCAGCTGCTCGGCGTCGGACGCGGTGTCGTAGAGCGCGCCGTCCTCGTCGCGGAACCGGGCGAGCACCCCGTCGAGGAAGAAGCCGGCGAACTCCGTCCAGACGCCCTCCCCGGTGACCGCGGCGAGCGCGAGGAGGCCCTCGGCGACATCGGCATAGTCCTCCAGGACACCGGCGTTGGCGCCCGCCACCCCGTCGCGCGAGGTGCGGTGCAGCCGGGCCTGCCAGTCCATGTGGACGCGCACCAGCAGGTCGGCGGCGTCGGTGGCGGCCTCGACGAGGTCCGGGCGGTCGAAGTAGGCGCCGGTCTCGGCGAGGGCGGCGATGGCCAGACCGTTCCACGCGGCGACGATCTTGTCGTCACGGCCGGGCCGCGGCCGCCCCTCTCGCGCCGCCAGCAGCCGCTCCTTGACGGACGCCACCCGCGCCGCGTCCACCGGCCCCTCGGTCCCGGGAAGCTGGAGGACGGAAGCGCCCTCCTCGAACGTCCCCTCCTCGGTCACCCCGAAGTACCCGGCCGCGAACGCCGCGTCGTCCTCCCCGAGGACCGCCCGCAGCTGCTCCGGCGTCCAGACGTAGTACGCGCCCTCGACGTGCCGCCCCGTACCGTCGTCACTGTCCGCGTCCAGCGCGGAGGCGAACCCGCCCTGCTCGGTACGGAGTTCACGGACGAGGAAGTCAGCGGTCTCCACCGCGACCCGCCGCGCGAGCCCCGACCCGGTGGCCCGCCACAGATGGGCGTAGACCCGGCACAGCAGGGCGTTGTCGTAGAGCATCTTCTCGAAGTGCGGCACCGTCCACGTACCGTCCACCGCGTACCGCGCGAAGCCGCCGCCGAGCTGGTCGTAGATACCGCCCCTGGCCATCGCCGTACAGGTCGCCTGCACCATCTCCAGCGCCCCGACGGACCCGGTCCTGGCATGGTGACGCAGCAGGAACTCCAGCACCATGGACGGCGGGAACTTCGGCGCGTCCCCGAACCCCCCGTACGCCGCGTCGAACTCGCGCGTCAGCCCCAGCAGCGCGGTGTGCAGCTCCTCAGGGCCCGGCATCCGCTGCCCCGGCACGGGAACGAGCGAACGACCGGACAGATCGGCGACGATCCGCCGCGCCACCTGCCCCACCTCGTCACGCCGGTCGGCCCAGGCGGCCCACACCCCCTCCAGCACCTGCCGGAACGACGGCATACCGTGCCGCGCCTCCGGCGGAAAATACGTACCGAAGTAGAACGGCTCACCATCCGGCGTAAGAAAAACCGTCATCGGCCACCCGCCCTGCCCGGTAGCCGCCTGCACGGCCTCCATATAGACGGCATCAACGTCCGGCCGCTCCTCCCGATCAACCTTGACCGCCACGAAGTGCGCGTTGATCAGCCCGGCCGTCCCCTCGTCCTCGAAGGACTCGTGGGCCATGACGTGGCACCAGTGACACGCCGAGTAGCCGACCGACAGCAGGACGGGTACATCACGCCGCGCCGCCTCCGCGAACGCCTCCGGGCCCCACTCCCACCAGTCGACCGGGTTGTCAGCGTGTTGCAGCAGATAGGGCGATGTCGCGCCGACGAGACGATTCACGCCGCCACCCTACTCATGGCAGGCGACGGGACGACTGCCGAAACGACGGCCCGATACGCCCGAGTCCGGCGGCACCCGCGGCAGGCTTTCCGCCCGGGGTGCCGCCGACTACGACACCGCCCACCGGTCAGACCTGGACTTCACGGCTTCCACGATTCCCGTCGGCTGTGCGTGCGCGGTGGGCTCGACGCCCCTCAAACGGGGGCCGCCTGAGGCGGCCACTCGGCGTCCAGCTTCTGTCGCAGCTGATCCAACGTGGAACCGCCGGGCGTCCGCCACAGGGTCCAGCCGTTGATGATGTTGCCGGTCACGGCCTCTGCGGCCTTCGACGGCGAGGCAAAGGGAGAAGAGTGCCCGTCGAGGTCGGCCGACCAGGGCAGCGGAAGACCCGGACGCCGGGCCGCCGCCTGCAGAGCCCCCGCAAGCCGGCCACCGGGGAGAAACCGGCTGCGACGCCCAGGCTTCTGCTCGATGCACCGTCCCTGCGTCTGTGACAGATGACAGCGGCGGCAGAGTGAGAGTCTTGGGCGGCTCAGAGTGGAACGTCAACCGGGCCGGAGCATATGCCGCTGCCGGCCGAGACGCCGCCTCCGCCCACCCCAATCGAACAAACTTCTCGGCAGAAAACACCTCCATGACACGGACAGGCGCTCTCCTTGCTCCTGCGCAACGACCGCAGGATGGCAGCTCGCATCGAGGCATCCCGGCAGGCCAGGGTTCCTGTCCTCGTGTCTGCGCTGACCATCGTGGAAGCCGGGCAAGGGGAGACCGATCTGGCGCGCTTGAAGTGGGTGTTCTCCCGGCTACGGGTGGAACCGGTCAGACAGGAGGACTCCCTGACCGCGGCGGCGCTCCTCCAGGACGCGGGCGGGCTGCACGGGCACAAGTACGCGATCGACGCCCTCGTCGCCGCACTCGCGCTCCGCGTCCAGGCCCCCGTGATCGTTCTGACCTCCGACCGGGACGACTGGTCGAAGCTCTGCGGGAAGCGCGTGATCATCAGAGAGGTGTGAGCGCCGCCGCCTAACGTCCCTCTCGGTCCGGCCGAAGCCGCCGGGTTACGCGACGACCTGCCGACGGACGGGATTCCGGCCGCCGGTGAGCCGATGGGCCGGGCGGTCGGCCGTTCCCCTGAGGACACCGTCGAGTACACCACCAACCCACCCTCCCCCGAGGATCTCGACCTCGGTCACGCGATCACGGCCGACGGGCGGGAGGGTGGGCAGTCCCGGAACGACGAGGACGCCCCGGCACCGGATGCCGCCGCCCCGGCCGCGGTACCGCGTGAGCTGGTGGAACGCGGCGCCCAGGCGCTCGCGGCCGTCTCGCACGGCGAGCGTCGGCTACGGCTGGGCGGACGCGAGGTGCGGCGCCTCGCGCCGTTGGCCGGTGAGTGGCCGCAACGCGGCGCCACAGTCCGGGAGGTCCAGGAGGCGTTGACGGCCGGGCTACCGGAAACGGTGCACTGCCCGGCGGCACTGGTGCACAACCGGCTGGTGCGGAAGATGCCGGAAGCACCATCGTTCGCCGAGCAAGCGGCTACCGGAACACCCCGCGTGGCCACCATGCGGGAATGTGCCGGTGATCATCTCCAGCCGCTGCTGTTCCGGCCGGTGGAGGACGAGCGGCTGTTCGCGGCGGCCCGTGCCGCGATGCGCGCATGACAGACCGGCCGGTCGGGCCGTCCTCCCCAGATTCTCCCCAGCGCCGCGAACGATCTTGACCGGTCGGTCGCGGCGGCCCTGGGGAGAGTCCGTCCCATGGAGCGCTGGAAGGCGAAAAACCCCAGCTCTCAGGTCGTTTTCGGGGCTGCGGGGGCCTTCGCCGAGGCGCCCCCCTTCTCGTCCTGAGGGGACTCCTCCTGGAAGTCCACCTTCCCCATGTGCTTGTTCATGGACTTCATCAGCAGCCACACGGCGCCGCCGATGACCGCGAAGACGATGAAGCCGAGGACGCCGGGCGTCACCTTGTTCTTGTCGAAGGTATCGGCAAGGGTGACGAAGTGCGTCAGGGCGAGGGTGCTGGTCGCGCTCATCATGGGGTCAATTGTTGCGGATGCCGGCGAAGAGGTCGTCCTCGGGGAGGGACGTGTCGACGAGCGACTTGGCGAGCTCGTACTCCTCGGTGGGCCAGACCTCGCGCTGGACGTCCATCGGGACCCGGAACCAGCCGCCGTCGGGGTCGATCTGGGTGGCGTGCGCGATCAGGGCCTTGTCGCGGATCTCGAAGAAGTCGGAGCAGGGAACGTACGTGGTCAGGGTGCGTTCGCCGCGCTCGAAGGTCTTCCAGCGCTCCAGCCACTCGCCGTAGGGCGACTCCAGGCCGCGGGCGAGGAGCGCCTCGTGGAGGGCGACGGTGCGGGGGCGGTTGAAGCCCTGGTTGTAGTAGAGCTTCTGGGGCTGCCAGGGGTCGCCGGTGCCGGGGTACTTCTCCGGGTCGCCCGCGGCGTCGAAGGCCAGCATCGTGATCTTGTGGGTCATGATGTGGTCGGGGTGCGGGTAGCCGCCGTTCTCGTCGTAGGTCGTGATGACCTGCGGCTTGAACTGCCGGATCAGCTTCACCAGCGGCGCGGCCGCGGCCTCGACGTCCTGGAGCGCGAAGCAGCCGTCGGGCAGCGGCGGCAGCGGGTCGCCCTCGGGGAGGCCGGAGTCGACGAAGCCCAGCCATTCCTGCCGGACGCCCAGGATCTCCCGGGCCTCGTCCATCTCCTTCTTTCGCACCTCGTGGATGTGCTCCTCGATGTACGGGTCGCCCTGGAGCTTGGGGTTGAGGATGGAGCCACGCTCCCCGCCGGTGCAGGTGGCCACCAGCACGTCCACCCCCTCGGACACGTACTTGGCCATGGTGGCCGCACCCTTGCTCGACTCGTCGTCGGGGTGGGCATGGACCGCCATCAGTCGCAGCTGCTCAGTCAAGACTCGATCCTCGGTGAAGGGGTGGAGAAGATGCCTCCTATAGTGACCGAAGCGAGGGGGCCCTGTATTCCCTCGGCCGGGGATGCCGCGACGGCGGCGTTCCAGGCCCCCGTACCAGGAGGACAGACCATGAGCGCGGTGCGCGATTCCCTCCCCGAGGGCCGCTACGGCCGTTCCGCCGACCAGCGCTCGGACCGCATGCTGAAGATCGTCGGCGGGGTGCTGGGGGCCGCGCTCCTCGGGGTCGTCGCCTGGATCGGTGTGGCGTACGTCTCCGGGCAGGAGCTCAGCGGCCGGCTGATCTCCTGGGAAGTGGTGTCCGATCACGCCGTGAAGGTGCATCTGGAGGTCGTCAAGGACGAGGACGCGACGGGCGTGTGCACCCTGCGTTCGCAGTCCGACGACGGTGCCGAGGTGGGCCGCAAGGACGTTCCTGTCGAGCAGCGCACGGACCAGGTGGACACCCGCGTCACGATCCGGACGACGTCCCGCGCGACCAACGCGGTCCTGGTGGGCTGCACCACCGGCAAGGGCTGATACCGGGGCATTCCGGACGCCCGTACGCCCCGCGCAGGGGGCCTGGCGTGGCCTTCTGTCCAGGGGGCGCCCCTGATCGGCGGCAATGTGACAACACCCGCTTGCCGCACAAATCCTCTTCCCCGATTTGTGCCGGAATTGTTAGGCTCGTGGTTTCGCCCACCCGTGAAGGCGTAATCCTTCCTGGTAGGGCGTTTGATTTATCCCCAGTACCGACGAGGAGCACCTGTGACCCAGACCAGTGAAAACGTCACCTGGCTGACCCAGGAGGCGTACGACCAGCTCAAGGCCGAGCTGGAGTACCTGTCTGGTCCCGCACGCGCCGAGATCACCGAGAAGATCGCGGCGGCCCGCGAGGAAGGTGACCTGAAGGAGAACGCCGGGTACCACGCGGCCAAGGAGGAGCAGGGCAAGCAGGAGCTTCGCGTGCGCCAGCTCACCCAGCTGCTGCAGACCGCGAAGGTCGGCGAGGCCCCCGCCGCCAACGGTGTCGTGGCTCCCGGCATGGTCGTCACCATCGCGTTCGACGGAGACCCCGACGACACCCTGACCTTCCTGCTGGCGTCGCGGGAGTACGCGACCTCGGACATCGAGACGTACTCCCCGCAGTCGCCGCTGGGCGAGGGTGTGCACGGCAAGAAGATCGGCGCCGACGCCGAGTACGAGCTTCCCAACGGCAAGAAGGCGGTCGTGAAGATCCTCGACGCCAAGCCGTACAGCGGCTGAGTCCGCAACCCGCGCGGACACGGCGGCGGCCCAGAGCGATCATGCTCCGGGCCGCCGCCGTGTCCGGGTGCTTCCGTCCGGGTCAGGCCGCCGCCGAGCGGTACTTGCGTACGGCGAGCGTCCGGAAGACGGCGATGATCAGCAGGGACCACAGGGCCGAGGCCAGCACCGGGTGCTCCATCGGCCAGGCCCCGGTCACCGAGGCCGGCATCCCCTCGACGCCGTTGCCGAACAGCTGCCGCGCGGCCTGCACCGTCGCGCTGAACGGGTTCCACTCCGCGATGTGCTGGAGCACCGTCGGCATGCCGTTGACCGGCACGAACGCGTTGGAGATGAAGGTCAGCGGGAAGAGCCAGAGCAGGCCGCCGGAGGTGGCCGCCTCCGGGGTGCGCACCGACAGGCCGATCAGCGCGCCGATCCAGGAGAAGGCGTAGCCGAGCAGGAGCAGCAGCCCGAAACCGGCGACGACCTTGAGCAGGTTCTCGTGGCTGCGCCAGCCGATGATCAGCGCGACGACCGCCAGGACGATCAAGGTCAGCGCGGTCTGCACCAGGTCGGCGAGGGTGCGGCCGGTGAGGACCGCGCCCCGGGACATCGGCAGCGACCGGAACCGGTCGATCAGCCCCTTGTGCATGTCGTCCGCGATACCGGCGCCCGCGCCCGCCGTCGCGAAGGTGACGGTCTGCGCGAAGATCCCCGCCATCAGGAACTCGCGGTACGCCTGGGCGTTGCCGGACGGCGCGCCCGGGATGTTGATCGAGCCGCCGAAGACGTAGGTGAACAGCACCACGAACATGATCGGTTGGATCAGTCCGAAGATCACCATCTCGGGTATCCGCGCCATCCGCAGCAGATTGCGCTTGGCGACCACGAACGCGTCGCGGACGGCGCGGGCGGCGGCGCCGCGCGGTGCCGGGGTCCGGGCCCCGGCCGCCTCGGTCACGGTGGTCACTTCACGGCCTCCTTCTCGGGCGCCGCGGCGCCGTCCGTGGTCCGGGTCTGCTGCCGCTTTCCGCCGCGCCGGGCGGTGGCGTCCGTGCCGCCGGCGTCCTTCCCGCCGTCCTCGGCGGCGTGGCCGGTCAGCGAGATGAAGACGTCGTCGAGGGTCGGGCGGCGCAGCCCGATGTCGTCGATGCCGACGCCGCGGGCGTCGAGTTCCCGGATGACCTCGGCGAGGATTCTGGCGCCGCCGGAGACCGGGACGGTGAGTTTGCGGGTGTGCGGGTCGACGGTGTTGCCGCCGTCGCCGAAGCGGCGCAGCACCTCGCCGGCGACGGGGACCTGCTCGGGGGTGTGGACCACAACCTCCACGCGTTCGCCGCCGGTGCGGGCCTTGAGCTGGTCGGAGGTGCCGCGGGCGATGACCCTGCCGTGGTCGACCACGCAGATGTCGTGGGCGAGGCGGTCGGCCTCCTCCAGGTACTGCGTGGTGAGCAGCAGGGTGGTGCCGCCCGCCACGAGTTCCTGGATGACGTCCCACAGTTGCTGGCGGTTGCGCGGGTCGAGGCCGGTGGTGGGCTCGTCCATGAACATCACGGGCGGGCTGACGACCAGCGCGGCGGCCAGGTCCAGGCGCCTGCGCATGCCGCCGGAGTACGTCTTGGCGGGGCGGTCGGCGGCGTCGGTGAGATGGAAGCGCTCCAGTAGTTCGGCGGCCCGGCGCTTGGCGTCCCGTCCGCTCATCTGGTAGAGCTGCCCGACCATCACCAGGTTCTCACGGCCCGTCAGGTATTCGTCGACGGCGGCGAACTGGCCGGAGAGGCCGATGGCGTGGCGTACCCGGTCGGGGTGCTTGAGCACATCGATCCCGGCGACCCTCGCGATGCCGCTGTCGGGCCGGAGCAGGGTGGTCAGCACCCGTACGGTGGTGGTCTTCCCGGCGCCGTTCGGGCCGAGCAGGCCGAGGACGCTTCCTTCGGGGACGTCGAGATCGACGCCGTCCAGTGCCCTCACCTCGCCGAAGGTCTTCACGAGCCCTTCGGCGTATATGGCGCCTGGCATATGGATACCCCCATGAATTTTCGGGTGGATTCCGCGTGGAAATCCTACGATCAGCGGACTGCTACCGCCTCGTGATCATCTGTCCTGTTCTCAGCGCCCCATAAAAATGCCGAAACGCGTGTACAGGGGCGGCTCGACGGCAGGGATGCTACCCCAAACGCGATATGAACGCGATACATCGCGACTGCGATCGCGTACCCGAACACGAAGAAGGGGCCGGGCGTCCGTACGCCCGGCCCCTCAGCCGTCTCCTCGATGGCCTCCCGTCACCCCGTCACCGTGTACCCCGCCCGCCGCAGGGCCGCGGCCACCGTGGCGCAGTGCTCGGGGCCCTCCGTCTCCAGGTGCACCTCCACCTCCGCCTCGGTCAGCCCGAGCCGGGGATCGGTCCGCACATGGCTCACGTCCAGGACGTTGCCCTCGGCCTCGGACAGCACGCCCAGCAGCGTCGCCAGCGCGCCCGGCCGGTCCGTCAGCCGCAGCCGCAGCGACAGATAGCGCCCGCCCGCCGCCATGCCGTGCCGCAGGACGCGCTGCATCAGCAGCGGATCGACGTTCCCGCCGGACAGCACCGCGACCACCGGTCCCTCGAACGCCGCCGGGTCCGCGAGCAGCGCCGCCACCGGGCTCGCACCGGCCGGCTCCACCACCATCTTCGCCCGCTCCAGGCACAGCAGCAGCGCGCTGGAGAGAGCGTCCTCGGAGACCGTGCGCACCTCGTCCACCAGCGCCTCGACGATCCGGAACGGCACCTCGCCGGGCCTGCCCACCCGGATGCCGTCGGCCATCGTCGTGGGCGCGTCGATCGCCACCGGGTGCCCGGCCGCCAGCGACGGCGGGTAGCACGCCGCGCCCGCCGCCTGCACCCCGATGATCCTGACGTCCGGCCGCAGCCCCTTGACCGCGACCGCCACGCCCGCCGCGAGCCCCCCGCCGCCGACCCCGACGACAAGGGTGCGCACCTCCGGGCACTGCTCCAGGATCTCCAGGCCGACCGTGCCCTGGCCGGCGATGATGTCGCGGTGGTCGAAGGGGTGGATGAAGATCGCGCCGGTCTCGCGGGCGTACTCCTGGGCGGCCGCCAGGGTCTCGTCGACGACCTGGCCCTTCAGCCGTACCTCGGCGCCGTAGTCGCGGGTCGCGGCGACCTTCGGCAGCGGGGCGCCGACCGGCATGAAGACCGTCGACCGCACGCCGAGCAGGGACGCGGCGAGCGCCACGCCCTGCGCGTGGTTGCCGGCGCTGGCCGCCACCACACCGGCCGCGCGTTCCTGGGGCGACAGCCCGGCGATCCGCACGTACGCGCCGCGGATCTTGAAGGAGCCGGTGCGCTGGAGGTTCTCGCACTTGAGGTGGACGGGCGCGCCGACCAGCGAGGACAGATGGCGGCTGCCCTCCAGCGCGGTGACCCGGGAGACCCCGGAGAGCGTCTTCTGTGCCGCGCGGACGTCGTCGACCGTCAGGCCGCCGGACGGCGGCGGCGCGTACGGGCCGTCGGCTGCGGACGGCGTGGGCGGAATGTGGTCCGTGTGGTCCGTGTGATCGGCCATGCCGTCAGTCTGGCAGTTCACTCCCGGACAAGCGTTCCCCTGCGGCAAACCGCCGGGAAACGGGGGCGCAACGGAGGACGGCGGGGGAGAAAGCCGGGCAAAGAGCCAGGCAGCGGGGGGTGCGGACGCCGGAGAAGCACCCGGGCGCCGCGCCGCGGCGGGCGACCGCCCGGCCGGAACGGGCGTGACGCCCGGGACGGATGACGTCGGCACCGGTACGGTCCGGGGACGGGCCGCGTACCCTGTCCCCCAATCCGTCACGCATCCCATGAAGCGAGCTCCCGGCCATGCCCACCTCTTCGGACATGACGACCCACACCGACACCGTCGTTCTCGACGCCCTCCAGCACCAGGTGGCGGTCTTCGCCCGCCGTGCGGAACAGAGCCGGCTCGGTGGCGTCGGCCAGGCGCGCAACTCCATGGACCGCGCCGCCTACCTCCTGCTCAACCGCCTCGACCAGGAGGGCCCGATGGGCGTCAAGGCCCTGGCGGCCGGCATGGGCATCGACTCCTCGACGGTGACCCGGCAGGTCGCGCCGCTGGTCGAGTCCGGGCTGGTCAGCCGGACCACCCACCCCGAGGACGGCCGCGCCGTCGTCCTCCAGCTGTCCGACCGCGGGCGCGCCCGCCTCGACGAGGTACGCACCTCACGCCGCGCACTGATGGCCCTGGTCACCGAGGAGTGGTCCGAGGAGGAGCGCACCGCGTTCTGCACGCTCCTGACCCGCTTCAACACCTCCCTCGCCGCGATCACCGCCTCACTCCCGGCGGCGGGCCCGTCGTCCTCCTGACGCACGGGCCGGTGGCGGGGGCCCGGCGCACCGCCCCGGGCCCCCCGCCGCCGGTGTCTCAGCCGAGTGCCCGCGTGAGGTCGCCCAGCAGGTCGTCGACCGCCTCGATACCGACCGACAGCCGGACGAGGTCGGCGGGCACCTCCAGCGCCGAACCGGCCGTCGACGCGTGCGTCATCCGCCCCGGGTGCTCGATCAGCGACTCCACACCGCCCAGCGACTCACCGAGGGTGAACAGCTCCGCCCGGTCGCACACGTCCACCGCGGCCTGCTCGCCACCGCTGACCCGGAACGACACCATGCCGCCGAAGGACCGCATCTGCTTTGCCGCGATCTCGTGCCCCGGGTGGTCGGGCAGCCCCGGGTAGTAGACGCGGCTGACCTTCGGGTGCGAGGCCAGCAGCTCGGCGACCCGCGCCGCGTTGGCGCTGTGCCGGTCCATGCGGACGGCGAGCGTCTTGATGCCCCGCATCACCAGCCAGGCGTCGAACGGCCCGGCCACCGCGCCCATGGCGTTCTGGTGGTACGCCAGCTCCTCGCCGAGGGCGTCGTCGTTCACCACGAGCGCCCCGCCGACCACGTCCGAGTGCCCGCCCATGTACTTGGTCGTCGAGTACACGACCACGTCCGCGCCGAGGGCGAGCGGCTGCTGGAGGTACGGGCTGGCGAAGGTGTTGTCGACGACGAGCCGCGCCCCGGCGTCCCGGGCGACGCCCGCCAGCGCCGCGATGTCGCTGATGCCGAGCAGCGGGTTGCTGGGCGTCTCGACCCAGATCGCCTTCGTACGGGGCCGCAGCGCGGCGCGCACCGCCTGCGGGTCGGAGGTGTCGGCCACCGACCATTCGACGCCCCAGCGCTCCGCGACCCGCGAGAACAGCCGGAAGGTGCCGCCGTACGCGTCGTTGGGGATCACGACGTGGTCGCCGGGGGTCAGCAGGGTGCGCAGCAGGCAGTCCTCGGCGGCGAGACCGGAGGCGAACGCGAGGCCGCGGCGGCCCCCGTCGAGGGCGGCGAGGTTCTCCTCCAGCGCGGTACGCGTCGGGTTGGCGCTGCGGCTGTACTCGTAGCCGCCGCGCAGCCCGCCGACACCGTCCTGCTTGTACGTGGACACCTGGTAGATGGGCGTCACCACCGCGCCGGTGGCCTGGTCGGGCTCCTGGCCTGCGTGGATGGCGAGTGTTTCGAAATGCTGGTGGCGCTGGTCGCGCTGATCGCTCATGCCTGCCGAGGGTAGTCGCCCGTACGGGCGGGAATCCCGGAACTTTCTGGTTCGCTGGGGAGTGGATAGGGGTGGGGGCCCGGCGAGGAACGCGCACGGGTCCCGCCCACCGCACCTTCGACCGGGACACCACATGGACGCTCTGCTCGTGCTCATCGCCGCGACCGCGATCGGCGGTGTCGTGATCCTGCCCTGGCTGCGGCGCCGACGCGCCACGCGGGAGACCGGGCAGGGCCTGGTGACGGCCACCGACCCCGTCGCCGGCTACGGCCTCGTCCCGGCCGACGCCCTCGACGTCCGGCTGCCCGGCCCCGACCCCGAGCTGGACGACGCGCTGGCCCGGATGCGCGACACCCACGACTGGCGCCCGGCCGCCGACCTGCTGAAGGCGACCGGTGACGACTGGGAACGCCGCTGGCAGCGGGTGCAGACGCTGGCCGGCGCGGCCGCGTTCGAGCTGGCCAGGGAGGCCGCGGGCGCACAGCCCGGGGAGCAGGCCCCCGCGCGGGGCGGCGTCTGGCTGCGCACCTGGCGCCTGGAGGCCCCCAAGGACCCGGGCGGCGCCCAGACCCACGCGCAGTTCCTCGTCGTCCAGGCCCTGCGCGCCCCCGGCTCGCAGGACTTCCGGATGCTGCTGGAGGAGGCCCGCACGGTCTGCCGGGACGCCGCGCTGCTGGCCCCGGGCAGCCCCGTCCCGTACCTCACGGAACTGGCCGTCGCCCGCGGCCTGGGCGAACGCCGCGCCGACTTCGAGGAGCTGTGGTCCAAGGTCGTCCGGCGCGCCCCGCACCACATGGGCGCGCATCTGGCCGCGCTGCCGTACTGGTCGCAGAAGTGGCACGGCTCGCGCCAGGAGGCCGAGGGCTTCGCCGAGCGCGCGGCCGCCGGCGCCCCGGCCGGGAGCCTGCTGCCCGCCCTCCCCCTCTTCGCGGTCCACGACCACCTGCCCGAGGCCAACATGGTCCGCAGCCTCTACCAGAGCGCCGTCGTCGAACGCGCCATCGAGGGCGCCCTCTTCGCCCTCCGCGAGGCCCCGGACGACCACCCGATGGCCCCCCACGTCCGCCACCTGCTCATCTGGTTCCTGGTCCGCGCCGAGCGCTACGGCGAGGCCCTGGAGCAGATCCAGCTGGTCGACGGCCACGTGGGAGCCGTCCCCTGGTCCTACAGCCCCCGCCCCGCCGCCGAGTACGCCGCCTACCGCGCCATGGCCATCGCCGGCTGGGAGCGGGCGGGCGGCACGTCGTCGGGGTTCACGCGGGGCGAGGGGTAGGCGGCTCCTGGCTCTCGCGGCCCGCTCACACGGCTTCCGGGGAACTCTTGCCCCGCCGCCGGAATGCCGGGCCCACCGCAGACGTTGCCCTGACCACGGGCGTGGGCCGGCCGCCCGCAGTGCCGGCCGGCGCCCACCACCGTCCGCGACGCCCCACCGCCCCCTCCCCCGGAGCCGACGCCATGCTGTTCTCCCGCTTCAAGAACCAGCTCCCCACCCCCGAGGAAGCGCTCAAGGGCCGTCCCGAACCGGCCTACACCGTCCCCGAACGGCACACCGTCCTCGGCACCCCGCTGCTCGGCCCCTACCCCGAGGGCCTGGAGACCGCCGACTTCGGCCTGGGCTGCTTCTGGGGCGCCGAACGCGTCTTCTGGAAGACCGGCGGCGTCTGGACCACCCTCGTCGGCTACCAGGGCGGCCACACCCCGCACCCCACCTATGAAGAGGTGTGCAGCGGCCTGACGGGCCACACCGAGGCCGTCCGCGTCGTCTTCGACCCGAAGGTCCTCCCGTACACCGCCCTGCTGAAACTCTTCTGGGAATCCCACGACCCGACCCAGGGCAACCGCCAGGGCAACGACACCGGCACCCAGTACCGCTCGGCGATCTACACCCACTCCCCCGCCCGACAACAGGCCGCCGAAGCCTCCCGCGACTCCTACCGCACCACCCTCCACAACGCCGGCTACCCCGACATCACCACCGAAATCCTCCCCGCCGGCCCCTTCTACCCGGCCGAGCCGTACCACCAGCAGTACCTCGACAAGAACCCGGCGGGGTACTGCGGGATCGGGGGGACGGGGGTGTCGTGCCCGGTGGGCATCACCGAGGCGTCCGGGGAGTGAGCACCTCGCTCGCCGACCCGCACATGAGCGGCTGACCTGGCTCCGGTAGGACTTGAGACCTGCCGGGCCGCTGCTCCCCTCAGGACAGGTCGTAGCCGTAGACCCGCTTCGCGTCCAGATGGAGCTCGTACGGGCCCCAGCAGTCTGCGGCGAGCGTGGCCACTCGGGCGCCACAGAGGCAGGCACGGTTGAGTCCGCTCTCTCCGGACGGTCCGCAGTATCCGACGCTGTTCTCCCAGTTCGGCAGCGGCTGGAGATCGGGCGCGCCCTCGGGGTGGATCACGATGTTGTCGCGCGGCCCGGCAGAGATAACTGCCACCCCTTCGACACTCCTCCGGAGGCCACGAGGCTGCGCAGGCCCGCCCTCTTCCTGGTCCGGATGCGGCACGTACGGGGCGCCCCATGGTTCGGTCTCGATCGCGTAGTGCCCGTGCGGCATCGTGGCCGGCGCCCGTCGACTCTCCTTGTCCCGTTCTTCGCCGTCGGGCACTGAGGGAACGGCGGGCAGTGGCGTCAGGTCTGGCGTAAGACTGCCGCCGCACTTGACACACAGGAAGACGGTCATGCTGCCGTTATAGCCGCCGCGTACGTCCCAACGCCTCCTCGATTCCAAACAGCAGAGCTGCTTTCCTGTTCTGGAAAGGATCAGTGCTTGACCCCACCGCAACCGGCTCGGGAGCATCGAACGCGACAGGCGTGCGCCGACATGTGGGGGCAAGGATGCTGCGGAAGCTGTCCGGTGATCCGGAGTGCAGGAACGGAACGTGCCCGACGCTGTGGGGTACTGAGGACGCCAAGGACTACGTAGTGCAGGGCTACGTCATCGCTGACCCCGAGCGGCTGGCGCAGCTCGACCTGCCCGAGGGCGAGACCGCCGTAGTGGTCCCGGCCTCGATGCTGGAGGAGTACTTCCGTGCTCAGCGGTGAGGAGTTCGGCCGGCTCTTCGAGACCTTCGAACGGACCGCCTTCCGGCTGGAGACCCTCGCCGTCTACAGCGTGGAGGAGGAACGCGAGGAGTTCGAACGCTTCCTGGCCGGTGGGGACATGGGCCCTGAGTGGGACGACAACCCGTGGGTACGGTCGATGACCGACAAGGGGAAGGACGTCTCGCGCGTCCATGTGCTCAGGTCTCCGCTGACCGACTACCTGCGGTACGAACTGGCCGCCTACCCGGGCAACATCACGGCCGGCGAAACCATCGGCATTATCGACAAGGCTGACCAGGACGTGGCCGACCTGCCCGATCACGACTTCTGGTTGTTCGATGACCAGGACGTGTACCGGATGCACTACACGCCCGGCGGTGCGTTCACCGGCGCCGAACTGCTTCCCGCCCACTGCCTTGCCGAGTATCAGGGCTACCGGGACCGCGCCCTGGCCGAAGCGGTGCCATTCGCCGACTACTGGGAGCGGCACCACTGACCGCCGACTCGATCGGGAAAGCCCTGCGGGCGCTGCGCGACGCATCCGGATTCACGGGTGACTCGGTGGCCCGCAGGGCTTCCATGTCTGCCGGGAAGCTGTCGAAGATCGAGACTGGCAAGGTACGACCGACCGTCCAGGACGTGGACCTGGTCCTCACCGCCATAGGCGTGAGCCAGGAAGTCAAGAAAGAGTTCCTGACAGCCGCCCGCGCTGAAGCCACCGAGGCCACCGCATGGCGCCTGCTGCGACGCATGGGCCCGTGGAAGCACCAGAAGACCATCCGGGCCATCGAGGCCGGCACCACCACGCTCAGGCTCTTCCAGGGACAGCTCATCCCCGGGCTCCTCCAGACGCCCGAGTACGCCTCTGCCGTCTTCTCACTGCCTCCGGCCCTGCTGGAGGAGATCAGGACCAAGACCGTGGCGGCCCGCCTCGAACGGCAATCCGTCCTGTACGAGCCGGGCAGGTCCTTCCGCTTCCTGATCTGCGAGCACGTACTCCGGTGGCGCATCAGCGAGCTTGTGGTCATGGCGCTCCAACTGGACCGGCTCGTGTCGGTGTCCCGGCTGCCGAACATCTCGCTGGGGGTCGTCCCGTCCGACCGCCGGATGCCGGACTTCCCCATGACCTGCTTCAGCCTGCACGACGACCGGCTCGTCATCGTGGAAACGTTCCACTCCGAGGTCACCACCCTTGACCCGAAGGACGTCCAGCTTTACCTCGACGCCTTCGAACGGTTCGCCGCGGTGGCCGTCTACGGCGACGCCATGAGAGCCCTGGTCGAGGGCATCCGGGACGGATTCTTGCCCCAACAGGAAAGGTCCTAGGGCGAGTGACGCCCGCCGCCCAGTCGGGCGCGGTTCGCCGCGGTGGTGCCCTGGTGCCAGCCGTCGGGGTCGTGGGTGCCGCGGAGGCGGACGGGGGTGGTGTCGGGGAAGAGGGTGCCGGTGGTCTCTTCGACGGCGAGGGCGCGGGCGGCGAGGACGGGGAGGAGGGGGGTGGTTGTCGTGGTCTCGGTGGTGACGGCGGCCGCGGTGGCGGTTTCGGTGGCGGTGGTGAGGCGGGTGCGGATGCGGTCGGCGTAGGCGATGAGGAAGGTCTGGCGGAAGTCGCGGGTGCGGCGGGAGCGGCCTCGGGCGTGGTGGGCGTCGCCCGCGCGGTGCATGGCGCCGGTGGCCTGGAACAGGAGTGAGGTGTAGAGGAGTTCGGCGGCCTCCAGGTCGGGGGCGAAGCCGACCAGGGTGGAGAAGCCGGCGTCGGCGGACCAGACGGCCTGGCAGCGGTTGGCGGTGGCGACGGCGTCGAGGAGGAGGGCCTTGGCCTGTTCGTAGGGCCCTTCGACGCCGATGCGGATGGCCGACGGGCCGGCCGCCGGGCCCGTGGTGCCGTCGGTGGTGGCGGCGAGCAGGGCCTCGTCGATGCTGTGCCGGGCCATCAGCTCCTGGGCCTTGGCGGACAGCGCCTCGGCCTCCTCCGCGTAGTCGGTCGCCTCCGCCTTGGCGAGCAGGCCGCGGATACGGCCGAGGGCGCGGGACGCGGTGGCGTCGGACGGGCGGGCGGACGTGGTGGGCTCCGCGGGGAGCGGGGTGATGCGCGGCAGCCGGGCGAGGGCGCGGAGCGCGGCGAGGACGGCGTACGCGGTGTCGAAGCGGGAGGTGCGGCGGCGGGCGGCCAGGGCGTCGAGGTAGCCGTCGTGG
>NZ_JCANQV010000078.1:0-22647 GCF_059553635.1 Candidatus Streptomyces philanthi | reverse complement strand
CGGGGCCCGGTCGCTGTTGGCGACGGCCAGGGCGTCGTCGAACGCCGCGTCGAAATCGCCGTCGGTCATTCTGCGGGCTTCGTGGTGCCGTCGGTGCCCTCGGCGGCCCAGCGGTTGGCCAGAGCGGCGGTGCGTCCGGCCAGTTCGGTGACGTCACGGCCCTGCTGGGCGGCCGCGTAGCCGATCAGGAAGGTCGTGAGCGGGGCGGCGGGGCGGGCCACGCCGTGGGCCGCGTCCCGGGCGAGGTCGAGAAGTGCCGCCGTGTCGACATCGAGTTCGATGCCCAGTTCGGCCTTGACTGCGGTGATCCATTCATCCAACACGTTGCCATGCTCCCTGATCCGTGCGCGGGCGGCGCCGAGGTCCTCCCAGGTGTCGCAGTCGAAGGACGCACCGGGCGGAGCGTCCCCGACCCGTTCGACCGCCAGCCGGGTGAGCAGCGCCCGCAGCGGCAGCCCCGCCAGGGCGCCCCGCTCGGCGCGCAGCCTGACCAGTTCCCGGCGCAGCGCCCCGGCGCGGTAGGCGGCCACCAGCGGCTGGTCGCGGCCGTCCGCGTCCCGCAGCACGGCGGCGTCCACCCGGGTGCCGGAGGCCGGGCGGGCGACCCGGTCCAGCAGGACGCGGACGGTCGCCGACGTGAGGAAGGGGAGGTCGGCGGAGAGGACGAGGACCACGGGGGCGGTGGTGTGCCGCAGCCCGGCGTCCAGGGCGGCGAGCGGTCCGCCGCCGGGCGGGTCCTCGCGGGTGTGCACGACGGGGCGGGCCGAGGGCCGGACGGGTCCCACGACGACGGTGCGCGTCGCGCCCGAGCAGGCGGCGAGCACGCGGTCCAGGAGGGAGCGGCCCCCGACCGGCAGTGCGGGCTTGTCCGCGCCGCCGAGCCGACGTGCCGCGCCTCCGGCCAGCACGATGGCGTCGTGGTCGGTGTGGTCGCTCACCTCTTGAGTATCACCAAGAACGCGGCGCGCACGCCGGTGCCGCCACGGGCCTGGCGACACCGGCGTGCGCGCGGTGGCCGCGTCAGAGGGTGCGCAGCAGTACCGCGGGGTGTTCCACGCAGTCGGCGACGTAGCGGAGGAAGCCGCCGGCCGTGCCGCCGTCGCACACCCGGTGATCGAAGGTGAACGAGAGCTGGACGACCTGCCGTACGGCCAACTCGCCCTCGTGCACCCAGGGTTTGGCGGCGATCCGGCCGACGCCCAGCATGGCCGCCTCGGGGTGGTTGAGGATCGGTGTGGAGCCGTCGACGCCGAAGACGCCGTAGTTGTTGAGGGTGAACGTGCCCCGTGTCAGGTCGGCGGGGGACAGTCCGCCGGCGCGGGCGGTGTCGGTGAGCCGGGTCATCTCGGCGGACAGGTCCTCGACGGTGCGGGTGTGCGCGTCCCGGACCACCGGGACCACCAGACCGCGGTCGGTCTGCGCCGCGAAGCCGAGGTGGACGGCGGGCAGCCGGACGATCTCCCGCGTCGCGGTGTCGACGGTCGCGTTCAGCTCGGGGAAGCGCGCCAGCGCGGCCGTGCAGACGCGGGCGAGCAGGGCGAGCAGCGACACCTTGGGCGCGCCGGGGGTGTTCATCGCCCGGCGGGCGGCGAGGAGTTCGGTGGCGTCCGCGTCGACCCAGCAGGTCGCGTCCGGTATCTCCCGGCGGCTGCGGCTGAACTTCTCGGCGGCGGCACCGCGCATCCCCCGCAGCGGTACGCGTTCCTCCCCCGGGGTGACGACGCGGGCCGTCGTGGCGGGGGCCGCCTCACGGGCCCGCAGGGCGCGTTCAACGTCCGCGCGCAGGATCAGTCCGTCGCGGCCGGTGCCGGTGAGGGAGGTCAGGTCGAGCCCGGCCTCCCGGGCCATCCGGCGCACCAGCGGCGATATGACGGGCACCGTACGGGAGCCGCCGGCCGGCGCGGGGACGTCCGCCTCGCGGGGCGCGGCCGGGCGTGCGTCACCGGGGAGGACCCGGCGGCGGCGTGCCACGGGGGTGCTCGTGCCGTAGCCGACGAGGACATTGCCCGAGCCCTCGTCCTCGGGGGCCGCCTCGGCGGGCGGCGCGGCGGCCGCCGCCTCCTCCCCCACGGCGACGGTCAGCAGCGGGGCGCCCACGGGAAGGTCGGTGCCCTCCTCCCCGCAGCGCGCGGTGACCACGCCGCCGTACGGGCAGGGCACCTCGACCATGGCCTTGGCGGTCTCGACCTCGACCACGGGCTGGTCGACGGCCACGACGTCGCCGACCTCCACCAGCCAGTGCACGATGGTGGCCTCGGTGAGGCCCTCGCCCAGGTCGGGCAGGGTGAACTCGCGGACCACGGCCATCACTGCCCCCTCCCCTCGGTCCAGTCCGCCTCCCACTGGAGCCGGGCGACGGTGTCCAGGATGCGGTCCACACCAGGGAGATGATGCCGTTCCAGCATCGGCGGCGGGTAGGGGACGTCGAATCCGGCCACCCTCAGCACCGGCGCCTCCAAGTGGTGGAAGCAGCGTTCCGTGACGCGTGCGGCGATCTCGCCGCCGGGGCCGCCGAACCCGTGGGACTCGTGGACGACGACGGCCCGGCCGGTGCGCCGTACGGAGGCGCAGACGGTCTCGTCGTCGAACGGCATCAGCGAGCGCAGGTCGACGACCTCCAGGTCCCGGCCCTCGGCGCGGGCCGCCTCGGCGGCCTCCAGGCAGACCGGGAGCGACGGGCCGTAGGTGATCAGTGTGGCGTCGGTGCCGCGGCGCCTGATCTCGGCGCGGCCCAGCGGGGCGACCGGCTCGGGCGCCTCGGGGGACCAGTCGGCCTTGGACCAGTAGAGCCGCTTGGGTTCGAGGAAAACGACCGGGTCGTCGGAGGCGATGGCGGCCCGCAGCAGCCCGTAGGCGTCGGCGACCGTCGCCGGGGTGACCACCTGGATGCCGGGCGTGGCCAGGTAGTACGCCTCGGAGGAGTCGCTGTGGTGCTCGACGCCGCCGATGCCGCCGCCGTAGGGGATGCGGATCGTCAGCGGCATCGGCATCGTGCCGCGGGTGCGGTTGCGCATCTTGGCGACATGGCTGACCAGCTGCTCGAACGCGGGGTAGGCGAACGCGTCGAACTGCATCTCGACGACCGGCCGCAGCCCGTACATCGCCATGCCGACGGCGGTGCCGAGGATGCCGGCCTCGGCGAGCGGGGTGTCGCCGCACCGGTCCTCGCCGAAGTCCTTCTGGAGCCCGTCGGTGACGCGGAAGACGCCGCCGAGGGTGCCGACGTCCTCGCCCATCACATGGACGGCGGGGTCCTCGGCCATGGCGTCGTGCAGGGCGCGGGTCAGGGCCTGCGCCATGGTGGCGGGCCTGCGGGCGGTCGCCGGGGCGGTCGTGGTCATGGCCGGGCCTCCTGGGCGGGCTCGTCGGCGCCTTCCGCGGCGGCGAGTTCGGCGCGCAACCGCTCCGCCTGGGCGCGCAGTTGGCCGGTCTGCTCCGCGTAGACGTGGCTGAACAGGTCCATCGGGTCGAGTACGGGGTCCTCGTTCATCCGCCGGCGCAGGTCGGCGGCCATCTCCTCGGCGCCGTCCCGGGTGGCGGCGGCGAAGTCCGCGGTGAGCAGTCCCCGGCCGTCCAGCTCCCGCTCCAGGAGGGCTATCGGGTCGTGCGCCCGCCATGCCTCGACCTCGGCGTCGGTGCGGTAGCGGGTGGCGTCGTCGGCGTTGGTGTGCGCCTCGACGCGGTAGGTGACGGCCTCGACGAGGGTGGGGCCGCCGCCGGCGCGGGCCCGCTCCACGGCCTCGGTGAGGACCTCGTGGACGGCGGGGGCGTCGTTGCCGTCGACCAGGCGGCCGGGCATGCCGTAGCCGACGGCCTTGTGGGCGAGGGAGGGCGCCGCGGTCTGCTTCGACAGCGGTACGGAGATCGCGAAGCCGTTGTTCTGGACGAGGAAGACCACCGGGGCCTGCCAGACGGCCGCGAAGTTCAGCGCCTCGTGGAAGTCGCCCTCGCTGGTGCCGCCGTCGCCGACCAGGGCGAGGGCCACCACGTCGTCGCCCTTGAGGCGGGCGGCGCGGGCGAGACCCACGGCGTGCGGCAGCTGGGTGGCGAGGGGGGTGGACAGGGGGGCGACGCGGTGCGCGTGGGGGTCGTAGCCGGTGTGCCAGTCGCCGCGCAGAAGGGTCAGGGTCTCGACGGGGTCGAGACCGCGGGCGACGGCGGCGAGGGTGTCGCGATAGCTGGGAAAGAGCCAATCCTGGTCCTTGAGGGCCAGTGCGGCGGCGACCTGGCACGCCTCCTGCCCGGTGGACGAGGGGTAGACCGCGAGCCGGCCCTGCCGGGTGAGCGCGGTGGCCTGGGTGTTGTAGCGGCGGCCGCGCACCAGCTGGACGTAGAGCCTCTTCAGCAGCTCGGTGCCGACGCGGGGGGCGGCGTTCGTGCCCAGGACGCGGTACGGCTCGGCGTCGGGCAGCAGCGGCGCCGGATCGACGCGCGGGCGCCAGGCCGGCGGCGGACCGGACGGACCGCCCGGGTTCTGGCTGCTTCCGGGCTGCTCAAGGACCGTCATGACGGGCACCTCCTCGTGCCGGGGAGTGGCGCGAAGCGCCTCATGGGGGTGGAGTGCGGGCAACGGATGGGCAGGATGCACAAGGGCCGGGCGGGGTACGCCCTCCCTACCGATTGTTCGGTCGCTGGCACATTTTGGCTACAGGCGCACTCGGCCTGTGGACAAACGGTTCTCCACAGCTTCAGATGACGACAGGGTGTCCACCAAGGGGAGGCGGGACCATATGCCGGACGAACAGATGGCCAATTCCGGCGGGCCATCACCGTACGTATCCACCCCGCCCGTCCGCCCGCTGGACGCCATCGACCGCGCGATACTGCGCATGCTCCAGACCGACGGACGCGCCTCGGTGCGCTCCGTCGCCGAACGGGTCCATGTCTCGCGGGCCAACGCCTACGCGCGGATCAACCGGTTGATCGACGACGGTGTCATCCGCGGGTTCAGCGCCCGCGTCGACCAGGAACGGGCGGGCCAGGGCGCGTCCGCCTACATCACGCTGAAGATCGTGCAGAACTCCTGGCGGACGGTGCGCGAGCAGCTCACCGCGCTCCCGGGGGCCGCGCACATCGCCCTGGTCAGCGGCGATTTCGACGTGCTGCTGCTGGTGCACGCCAAGGACAACCGGGAGCTGCGGGAGCTGGTCCTCACCCGTATCCAGGCGATACCCGAGGTGCTCAGCACCCGGACGCTGCTGGTGTTCGAGGAGACCGGGGTCGGGCCGCAGCCGCAGTGACGCCGGGCGGGCCCCGCCGTTCCGGGGCCCGCGCGCCGGTCAGGTGGTGCGCAGCCCCGCGAAGGCGGTACGGATCACGGCCTCGGCGACCTCGTCCCGGCCGGCCGAGCCGCCGCGCCCGGGGCGGTACCACTCCACAATCGAGTTGATCATGCCGAAGAGGAGCCGGGTGGCGAGCCGGACATCGACGTCGGACCGCAGGTCACCGGCGGCCGCCGCCTCCTTGAGCAGCTCGGCGACCCGGTGGTCGAAGTCGCGGCGGCGCTCCATGGCCCAGCGCTCGGTGTCGGTGTTGCCGCGCACCCGCAGCAGCAGGGTGACGTAGGGCAGCTCGTCCATCAGGACCTCGGCCTCGCGACGGGTGACGTACTCCAGCCGCTCGATCGCCCGCCCCTCGCGCGCCCCGGGCTCGTCCAGCACCCCGAACAGGCCGTCCAGCGCACGGCTTATGGCACGGCGCAGCAGTTCTTCCTTGCTGCGGACGTGGTGGTAGATCGAGGACTTGGAGATGCCCGCCGCCCGGGAGAGGTGCTCCATGGACGTGCCGTCGTATCCGCGCTCGTTGAACACCTCGACGGCGACCGCGAGCAGCGAATCCGGCGTGTAGGTGTCGCGCTTGGCCATGGTCATGATTACAGCACCTGTTCGCCGCGGAGCGCACGGCGCCGCAGGGCCCAGGACGGCGCGTACCGTCCCGTGGGGTGGTGGCGGTGCACGGCGTCGAGCACGTCGCACAGCCAGCGGGCCCCCAGCCGTTCGGCCCATTCCAGCGGGCCGCCGGGGTAGTTCACCCCCAGGCGCATGGCCGTGTCGATGTCCTGGGGGGTGGCGATGGAGCGGGCCGCCGCGTCCACGGCGATATCGGTGATCATCGCGACGGTCCGGGCGACGATCATGCCGGGGACGTCGTCGATCACCCCGACCTGCTTGCCGAGCGCCTGGAAGAACCCGGCGGCCTCCTCGACCCGCGACGGGGCGGCGGTGTCCGGGGCGGCGAGGGTGATCCGGGTCGCGGCCCGGTAGTCGAGCGAGAGGTCGAAGCGTACGGCGCCGTCCTCCGACCCGGTCGCCGGACGCCCGTCGGTGAGGGCGAGGCGCGTCCCTCCGGGGAGCAGCAGGAAACCGGGCTCCCCCGGGGCCGGCCGGCGGGTCAGCGTGATCCCCGCCTCCTCGACCAGATCGGGCAGGACGGCGGCGGGGGCCGGCAGGGTGCCGTAGAGGGTGACGAGCGCGGGGGCGGGGCCGGGGGCCGCGGTGTGCGGGGCGGGCCGGGCCGCGCCCTCGGAGTGGTCGAACCAGCCGCGGCCGGTCTTGCGCCCGTGCAGCCCGGACTCCACCAGGCGCCGCTGCGCCAGGGAGGGCGCGAACTTCGGGTCCTGGAAGAGAGCCGTCCACACGGAGCGCGTCACCGCCTCGTTGACGTCCTGGCCGATCAGGTCGGTGAGCTCGAAGGGGCCCATCCGGAAGCCGGAGCCGTCGCGCAGCGCGGCGTCGAGGGTGGCCGGGTCGGCGGTGCGCTCCTCGTGGGCGCGCAGCGCCTCGGCGTAGAAGGGGCGGGCGACGCGGTTGACGATGAAGCCGGGGGTGTCGGCGCAGCGCACCGGGGTCTTGCCCCAGGCGGCGGCGGTCGCGTGCGCGATGTCCGCGGCCCGTTCGTCGGTCGCGGAGCCGCTGATCACCTCGACGAGCGGCAGCAGCGGCGCCGGGTTGAAGAAGTGCAGGCCCACGCAGCGGCCGGGGCGGCGCAGCGGGCCGGCGACGGCGGTGACGGAGAGGGAGGAGGTGTTGGTGGCGAGGAGGCAGTCGTCGCCGACGATGTCCTCCAGGGCGGTGAACAGCTCCTGTTTGGCCGAAACCCGCTCCACGATCGCCTCGACGACCAGGGCGGCGTCGGCGAGATCGGTGAGCGTTTCGGCGGCGTGCAGGCGGTCGCGGGCGGCGTCCCGTTCGGCCTCCGTGATCCGGCCCTTGCCGGCGAGCCGATCCAGCCGTTTCCCGATCGCGCCGGCGGCCTCGACGGCGCGCCCCGGAAGCGCGTCGTAAAGGCGTACGCGGTGTCCCGCCACCAGGGCGACCTGCGCGATTCCCTGTCCCATCGTGCCCGTGCCCACCACTGCCACGGTGCTGCCGGTCCCGATAGCCGTCATAGCGACTGAACCCTCCCCGACGGAGTTATCCACAGGTGTGCCGGACCCTCTTGCCCCGACCGATCGTTCGGTTACTCTAACTCCGTCAGTGTGTCCCTCCCAGTCCGCCCGTCCCCTTCGCCCACCCCGCATCCGTTTCCCGCCCGGTTCGACGAGGAGTTGGTCATCGATGGCCGCCGACATGACCGCAGCGCAATTGATCGAGAAGCACCGCCCGACCCTCGATCAGGCCCTGGAGGCGATCCGCACCCGCGCCTACTGGTCCCCGCACCCGGAGCACCCCAAGGCGTACGGCGAGACCGCGGCGCCCGACGGCCTGGCCGCCTTCGAGGCGCTCCAGGGCAACCGCTTCGCGCTGGACCAGCCCGGTACGGACGACTGGGTCGGCGAGGAAGTCTCCCCGTACGGCCCCGAGTTGGGCATCACCTACCCGCACCCGGACGTGGACGTGCTGCTCCCGGCGATGCGCGCGGCGATCCCCGCCTGGCGGGACGCGGGCCCCGAGGCGCGGGCCGCGGTCTGCCTGGAGATCCTCGCCCGGATCAGCGCGCGCACCCATGAGTTCGCGCAGGCCGTGATGCACACCAGCGGCCAGGCGTTCATGATGGCGTTCCAGGCGGGCGGGCCGCACGCTCAGGACCGCGGCCTGGAGGCGGTGGCGTACGCCTACGCCGAGCAGGTGCGGGTCCCGGAGCAGGCCCCCTGGTCCAAGCCGCAGGGCAAGCGCGATCCGCTGGAGCTGACCAAGTCGTTCACGGCCGTGCCGCGCGGTGTCGCCCTGATGATCGGCTGCAACACCTTCCCCACCTGGAACGGCTACCCGGGCCTGTTCGCCTCCCTGGCCACCGGCAACCCGGTCCTGGTCAAGCCGCACCCGCGGGCCGTGCTGCCGCTGGCGCTCACCGTCCGCGTCGCCCGTGAGGTGCTGGCCGAGGCCGGCTTCCCCGCCGACCTGGTCTGCCTGGCGGTGGACCGCCCCGGTGAGGGCCTGGCCAAGACGCTGGCCGTCCGCCCCGAGGTCCGCGTGATCGACTACACCGGCTCCACCGCCTTCGGCGACTGGCTGGAGACCCATGCCCGCCAGGCGCAGGTCTTCACGGAGAAGGCCGGCGTCAACACCGTCGTCATCGAGTCGACGGACGACTACAAGGGCATGCTCGGCAATCTGGCGTTCTCCCTCTCGCTCTACAGCGGCCAGATGTGCACCACCCCGCAGAACCTCCTCGTCCCCCGGGACGGCATCACCACGGACGCGGGCCCCAAGTCGTACGACGAGGTGGTGAGCGACCTCGCGACCGCGGTCGACAAGCTGCTCGGCGACGACGCGCGGGCCAACGCGCTGCTGGGCGCGATCGTCAACCCGCAGGTCAAGGAGCGGATCGAGAAGGCCGCCGGGCTGGGCGAGGTGGCCCTCGCCTCCCGTACGGTCGCCCACCCCGAGTTCCCCGGCGCGACGGTGCGCACCCCGCTGATCGTCAAGCTGGACGCCGCCGACCCGGACGCCGCGGCGGCCTACCGCTCGGAGTGCTTCGGCCCGGTGTCCTTCGCCGTCGCCGTCGGCTCGGCGGACGAGGCGCTGGAGCTGCTACGGGAGACGGTCCGCGAGCAGGGCGCCATGACGGTCGGCGCGTACACCACCTCGCCCGAGGTGGAGGCGAAGGTGCGGGACGTCTGCCTGGAGGAGTGCGCGCAGCTGTCGCTCAACCTCACCGGCGGGGTCTATGTGAACCAGACCGCGGCGTTCTCCGACTTCCACGGCTCGGGCGGCAACCCGGCGGCCAACGCGGCGCTGTGCGACGGCGCCTTCGTGGCGAGCCGCTTCCGCACGGTGGAGGTGCGCCGGCCCGCGTGAGGCGGGGCGTACGGGGCCCGGTGGGAGCCGCCCCACCGGGCTCTGCCACCGCGCTCCCGCCGTCCTTCCGGAGGGCGGGAGCCACGGGGCCTACCCCTCGATACGGGCGTGGCGGGCGATCCAGGAGTGCATGGCGATGGCGGCCGCGGCCCCCGCGTTGATCGAGCGGGTCGAGCCGAACTGCGCGATCGAGCACACCACCGACGCGTGACGGCGCGCCTCCTCGGACAGTCCCGGCCCCTCCTGGCCGAACAGCAGCACACAGCGGCGCGGCAGCGCGGTCGTCTCCAGCGGCACGGCGCCGGGGAGGTTGTCGATCCCGATGATCGGCAGCCGCTCCCCGGCGGCCCAGGAGGTCAGCGCCTCGGTGTCGGGGTGGTGGCGCAGATGCTGGTAGCGGTCGGTCACCATGGCGCCGCGCCGGTTCCAGCGGCGGCGGCCGACGATGTGGACCTCCTTGGCCAGGAAGGCGTTGGCGGTCCGCACCACGGAGCCGATGTTGAAGTCGTGGCCCCAGTTCTCGACGGCCACATGGAAGTCGTGGCGCCGGGTGTCGAGGTCGGCGACGATCGCCTCGCGCGTCCAGTAGCGGTAGGGGTCGACGACATTGCGCCGGTCGCCGTGGGCGAGCAGCTCCGGGTCGTAGTGCTCGCCGTCGGGCCACGGCAGCGGGTGCGGTCCCACGCCGACCTCGTCGCCGTAGCCCTCGTCGTACTGGGCGGGCACGTCCGGTGCTGTTGTCTCGCTGCTCACCCCACGAGCGTAGGGCCACCGCCGGCGTCCGGCGCACGGGCCCCGGTGGCCTCCGCCTCCCCGGTGCCGCGGCGGGTCAGCCGCCTGCCCCACGCGCCCAGCCGTCCCGAGAACCAGGTCAGGGCGACCGTCGGCAGGAACACCGCGTCCGCCGTGACCATCGCCAGCGAGAAGATCGGCAACCCGAGCAGGAACGCGATCGACAGGTGCTCGCAGATCATCACGACCAGCAGCACGTTCTTGACGCGGCGGTTGAACAGGGTGAACGGGAAGGCGACCTGGGCGATCACCGTGCCGTAGGTGATCAGCATGACGATCAGCCCGCTGCTGCCGAGCAGCTCGGACAGCTGCGGCCAGGGCGAGAAGTAGTCCAGGTGCATCGGGTAATAGACCGCGGTGCCGTCCTGCCAGCGCGAACCCTGGACCTTGTACCAGCCGGCCGTCGCGTAGATCAGGCAGACCTCGACGACGATCACCAGCAGGGCGCCGTTGTGCAGGAGCTTCACCACGGCGTCGGCGACGGCGCGCGGCTCCCCGGGACAGTGGCGGTTCACCACCCACCACACGCCGTGCGCGCCCCACAGGATCCACAGCGCGAGGTTCCAGCCGACGCCGGGGAACGGGCCGTTCTCGAACCAGTGCAGACCGTAGCGGCCGAGCAGCTGGGCCGTGGCCAGCGCGAGCCCGAGGACGGTCCACAGCACCACACCGGCCACATCGCGGCCGGGGCCCTCGTCCGCGGCACGCCGCCGCGCGCGGCGCGCGTCGAGCGACCAGACCTGGCCGCACCGGGTGAGCACCAGGTACATCGACATCAGGTGGAGGACGTTGTCGCCGCCGTCCCCGACGAAGATGCTGCGGTTCTGGAGCGAGATCACGCCGAGCATGAACAGCACCGACATGGTGCGGGTGCGCCAGCCCACCAGCAGCAGCGCGCTCGCGGCCACCGCCAGCGCGTAGACGCACTCGAACCAGAAGCGGCCGTCGGACCACAGCAGGACGGAGAAGGCGTGGTTGTCGGCCATCAGGCGGCGCGCCAGGTCCATGCTCCAGGGCCCGTCCGGCCCGTAGAGGGTGGCGCGGTGCGGCCATTCGCGGAGCAGGAACAGCAGCCAGGTGGCCGAGAATCCGATGCGGATCACGGCGGTCTGGTACGGGGCCAGGGCCCGGCCGGTGACCTGGCGGAAGCCCCGTCCTACGAGGCGTTCCAGGCGGGTCTCCCGGTAGCCGCCCGGGGGCGCCGCGGGCCGTTCGGGGGCCTCGTCGCGCGGCGGGCGCTGGCCGGGGACGGAGGTTTCCTGGGTGTGCGGCGTGGTCACTGGTGTGTCCCCTCGGGCAGATCGGCCGCGGTGACCGGCCACCAGGGCAGCACGCGGTACACGGGCTTGTCGCTGATCTTCTCGTTGCTCCACGGCGGCGGGGGGACCGCCGTCACACACGAGCGGACCTGAATCCTTTCGACCCGGTCGCCGCCGCCCCACTCCGCGCCCATCCGCTGCATCACGATGCGGCGGAGGTAGCGCTCGGAGAGATCACCGCGCATGCCGGTGGGGCGGTCCTCGGTGGTGTGGGAGCCGAAGTAGAACTCCCAGCCACGGCGCAGCTGGTTCTGCTGGGTGTGGCTGGGCGCCGGGTTGTGGAGGACGGCCTGCCCGTCGCGGGCGGTGAGGTCGGTCCAGCCCGTGGTGCGGGTGGCGCCGCCGTCGGTCCGTACCACCGCGCGGACCTGGACCGCGATGTTCTGCTGGAGGGGGTTGGGCGCGAACAGCTTCCAGTTCTGCTCGTACTCGGGGTTGATGTAGGCGCCGATCCGTTCGCCCTGTGCCTTGCTCAGCGTGTTCGCCGGCGCGACGTGCAGGAACACCATGCCCAGATGGATCGCGACGGCGAGGGCGACGGCACAGGCCGCCACGCCGACGATGAACCGTGAGGGCGACGAGAGCGCGGACACCGGCCGCGATTCGTCCCCGTATGACTGCATTCCCGCCCCGTTCCCCGCGTCCTGTTCCGCCGACTCCGCCACGGCACCGTACCCATGCGCCACCACCGGGCACATCCCGACCACCCTTCCCGGTCGTTTCTCCGCCGTTGTCCACAGGCTTGACACCCGACCGTGGCTCACCCACGATTGAACCGAACGATCGGTCGGTCGGGAGCGAAGGGGCTGTAGATGACGACGATCGCGCCGGACGAACCGGCACTGGAGGCGCTGTTCGAGGCGACCGTCGCGGCGGACGAACGCGTGGAACCGCGCGACTGGATGCCCGACGGCTACCGCTCGACACTGGTCCGGCAGATCGCCCAGCACGCCCACTCCGAGATCATCGGAATGCAGCCGGAGGCGAACTGGATCACCCGCGCGCCGTCACTGCGCCGCAAGGCGATCCTGATGGCCAAGGTCCAGGACGAGGCGGGCCACGGCCTGTACCTCTACAGCGCCGCCGAAACCCTCGGCGTCAGCCGCGACGAACTCCTCGACAAGCTGCACTCCGGCCGCCAGAAGTACTCCTCGATCTTCAACTACCCCACCCTGACCTGGGCCGACGTCGGCGCCATCGGCTGGCTGGTCGACGGCGCCGCGATCACCAACCAGGTCCCGCTCTGCCGCTGCTCGTACGGCCCCTACGCCCGCGCGATGGTGCGCGTCTGCAAGGAGGAGTCGTTCCACCAGCGGCAGGGCTACGAGCTGCTGCTGGCGCTGAGCCGGGGCACAAAGGCCCAGCACGCCATGGCGCAGGACGCGGTCGACCGCTGGTGGTGGCCGTCGCTGATGATGTTCGGCCCGCCCGACGACGAGTCGGCGCACTCCGCGCAGTCCATGGCCTGGAAGATCAAGCGGCACTCCAACGACGAACTGCGCCAGCGCTTCGTGGACATCTGCGTCCCCCAGGCCGAGTCGCTCGGGCTCACCCTGCCCGACCCCGACCTGACCTGGAACGAGGAGAGCGGCCACTGGGACTTCGGCCCGATCGACTGGTCCGAGTTCCGCGAGGTGATCAAGGGCAACGGGCCCTGCAACGAGCAACGGCTCACCCGCCGCCGCCGGGCCCACGAGGACGGCGCCTGGGTGCGCGAGGCAGCCGCCGCGCACGCGGCCAAGCACGGGAAGGCGACCCGATGACCGCACACCCCGCCGACACGGCCACCGCGCCGGCCGACTGGCCGCTGTGGGAGGTGTTCGTCCGCAGCCGCCGCGGCCTGTCGCACACCCACGCCGGCAGCCTGCACGCGCCGGACGCCGCGATGGCGCTGCGCAACGCCCGCGACCTGTACACCCGGCGCTCCGAGGGCGTCTCGATCTGGGTGGTCCCCTCCGCCGCCGTCACCGCCTCCTCCCCGGACGAGAAGGACGCGTTCTTCGAGCCCGCGGGCGACAAGCCCTACCGCCACCCGACGTTCTACGAGATCCCGGACGGGGTGCAGCACCTTTGACGAACACCACCCTCACCCCGGCCCTGGTCCTCGGCGACGACGCCCTGGTCCTCTCCCACCGCCTCGGCGAATGGGCGGGCAACGCCCCCGTCCTGGAGGAGGAGGTCGCGCTGGCCAACATCGCCCTCGACCTCCTCGGCCAGGCCCGCGTCCTGCTCTCCCTCGCGGGCGACGAGGACGAACTGGCCTATCTCCGCGAGGAGCGGCAGTTCCGCAACCTCCAGCTCGTCGAGCAGCCCAACGGCGACTTCGCCCACACCATCGCCCGCCAGCTCTACTTCTCCGCGTACCAGCACCTCCTCTTCGACCGTCTCGCCACCGGGGACAGCGAGGTGGCGCCGCTGGCCGCCAAGGCGGTCAAGGAGACCGCCTACCACCTCGACCACGCCGAGCAGTGGACGCTGCGGCTGGGCGACGGCACACAGGAGAGCCACCGCCGGATGCAGGACGCCCTGGACGCCCTCTGGCGTTTCACCGGCGAACTCACCGACCCCGTGGAGGGGTTGGACGCCCCCTGGGACGCCCTCCACGACACCTGGAAGGCCCGCGTCGGCGACGTCCTGGAACGCGCCACCCTCACCCTCCCCACCGGCCCCCGGCGCGACGCCTGGACCGCGGGCGGCGGACGGCAGGGCCTGCACACCGAACCGTTCGGGCGGATGCTCGCCGAGATGCAGCATCTGCACCGCAGCCACCCGGGGGCGGCATGGTGACCACCACCCCCCTCGAAGCGGAACTGCGCGCCCTGGCCGGCGCCGTCCCCGACCCCGAGCTGCCCGTCGTCAGCCTCGCCGAACTGGGCATACTGCGCGACGTACGGCTGACCGCCCCCGGGCGGGTCGAGGTGGACCTCACCCCCACCTACACCGGCTGCCCCGCCGTCGAGGCGATGTCCGCGGACATCGAGCGGGTGCTGCACAAGCACGGCATACCGGAGGTCGAGGTCCGTACGGTCCTCAGCCCGCCGTGGAGCACCGACGCGATCACCGCCGAGGGCCGGCGGAAACTGGCCGAGTTCGGTGTCGCCCCGCCGCGCCCGTCCGGGCCCGCGGGCGGCCCGGTGGCCGTCGCTCTCGCGATCCGCTGCCCGCACTGCGGCTCCACCGACACCACCCTGCTCAGCCGCTTCTCCTCCACCGCCTGCAAGGCACTGCGCCGCTGCGAGTCCTGCCGCGAACCCTTCGACCACTTCAAGGAGTTGTGATGTTCCACCCGCTCCGGGTCTCGGAGGTCGAGCGGCTCACGGACGACGCGGTGGCCGTCACCTTCGCCGTCCCCCCGCACCTGCGCGAGGTCTTCCGGCACACCCCCGGCCAGCACATCGCGCTGCGCCGCACGGTGGACGGCCAGGAGATCCGCCGTACGTACTCGATCTGCACCCCGGCCACCGACGAGCCGGTGCTGCGGGTGGGCATCCGCTACGTCGAGAACGGCGCGTTCTCGGCGTACGCGCTCAAGGAACTCGCCGTGGGCGACACCGTCGAGGTGATGCCGCCGGCCGGCCGGTTCACCCTGGAGCCGCGCCCCGGCCGCTTCGCCGGCATCGTCGGCGGCAGCGGGATCACCCCGGTGCTGTCGATCGCCTCCACCCTGCTCGCCCGGCAGCCGGACGCCTCGTTCTGCCTGGTCCGCAGCGACCGCACGGCGGCGTCCACGATGTTCCTGGAGGAGGTCGCCGACCTCAAGGACCGCTACCCGGGCCGCTTCCAGCTGGTGCACGTCCTCTCCCGCGAGGAGCAGCAGGCCGGACTGCCCTCCGGACGGCTGGACGAGGAGCGGCTGCGCTCCCTGCTGCCCGCCCTGCTGACGGTCGGCTCCGTCGACGGCTGGTTCCTGTGCGGCCCCTACGGCCTGGTCCAGGGCGCCGAACGGGCCCTGCGCTCCCTGGACGTACCGCGCGAGCGTGTCCACGAGGAGATCTTCCACGTCGACGCGGGCGCGCCGACCGCACCGGCGGCGCCCGCCCCCGCCCACAGCGCGGTGACCGCGACCCTCGGCGGGCGCTCGGGCACCTGGCCGGTGCGGGACGGCGAGTCCCTGCTGGAGACGGTGCTGCGCAACCGCGCGGACGCGCCGTACGCCTGCAAGGGCGGGGTGTGCGGCACCTGCCGGGCGTTCCTGGTCTCCGGCGAGATACGCATGGACCGCAACTTCGCCCTGGAGGCGGAGGAAGTCGACGCGGGGTATGTGCTGGCCTGCCAGTCGCACCCCGTCACCGAGAAGGTCGAGCTGAACTTCGACCGGTGAGTCCCGGGCGGCGGCCCGTTCCCCGTACCGATCGGGCCGTCGCCGCCATTCCCCCGCACTGCAACATGTTCTATCTTGACGGTTCGTCAGATCGTGGCGCCGCGTGGGAGGACAGGGCAGTGGACTTCACCTTCAGCGAGGAGCAGCAGGCGGCCGCCGAGGCGGCGCGGGCGGTGTTCTCCGGCGTCGCGCCCGACGGCGTACCCAGCCCGGCGCTCACCCCCGGCGCCGTCGCCGAGGACTTCGACCGCGCCCTGTGGCGCACCCTCGCCCGCAGCGACCTCCTCGGCCTGCTCGGCGACCCCGCCCACGGCGGCTCGGGCCTCGACCCGATCGCCCTCTGCCTGGTGCTGCGTGAGGCCGCGAAGGTCCTGGCCCGGGTCCCGCTGCTGGAGTGCGGCGCCGCCGCGTACACCCTCACGCACCACGGCGGCGACGCGCTGCGCGCCGAGGTGCTGCCCGGCCTGGCCGACGGCCGGACGGTGGTGACGGTGGCCGCCGCCGGACGCACCGGCCACGAGCCCGCCGAACGCTCCGTACGGGCCCGCCGGGACGGCGGCGACTGGCTCCTCGACGGCGTCCAGACCGCCGTCCCCTGGGCCGCCGTCGCCGACCGCGTCCTGCTGCCCGCACACACGCCCGACGGCCGCCCGGTGCTCGCCCTGATCCCCCGCGAGTCCCCCGGCGTCCGCCTCGACGAGCAGATCTCCACCACCGGCGAGCGGCTGGCGGAGGTCACGCTGGACGCCGTACGCCTCGCCGAACGGGAGGTCATGACCGACCCCGATGCCTGGGAGCGGCTGCGGCTGCTGCTGACCACCGGGACCTGCGCGCTGGCGCTGGGCCTGGGCGAGGCCGTGCTCACCATGACCGCCGACTACACCGGCAGGCGCGAGCAGTTCGGCCATCCCCTCGCGACGTTCCAGGCCGTCGCCGTCCAGGCCGCCGACCGCTTCATCGACCTGCGCGCGATGGCCGCCACCCTGTGGCAGGCCGCCTGGCGCATCGGCACCGGCGCCCCGGGCCCGCTACCGGCCGCCGCGGACGTCGCGGTCGCCAAGATCTGGGCGGCCGAGGGGGTGCGCCGGGTCGTCCAGACCGCCCAGCACCTGCACGGCGGCTTCGGCGCCGACACCGACTACGCCCTGCACCGCTACCACGCCTGGGCCAAGCACCTGGAACTGTCCCTGGGGCCGGCCGCCGCCCACGAGGAGGCCCTGGGCGAACTCATCGCGGCGCACCCGCTGGGCTGAGCGGCCCGGGGCCGGTGCGCGGGGCGTACGCCGAGCCGGGTGGGCGTGGCTAGACGATCGCGCCCGTGCCGCCCCTGCCGTCCGAGACGGGCCGGCCGGCGGCCTCCCACGCCTGCATCCCGCCGTCGACGTTCACCGCGTCGATGCCCTGCTGGAGGAGGTACTGGGCGACCCGCGCCGAACGGCCGCCGACCCGGCACAGGACGTAGACCTTGCCGTCCTGGGGCACGGCCTCGGTCAATTCACCGAAGCGGGCGACGAGTTCGCTCATGGGGATGTGCAGCGCGCCCTCGGCGTGCCCCGCCTCCCACTCGTCGTCCTCCCGTACGTCCAGGAGGAAATCCTCGGGTGTGAGCGCGTCGACACCGACCGTGGGCAGAGAACCGAAATGCATGTCCGTGACGCTACCCGACCAGCTGCGCCAGGCGCGCCTCGCGCTCCGCTACGTCCGTGTGCAGCTTGCGGGCGATCTCCTCCAGCAGCGTGTCCGGGTCGTCCGGCGCCATCTTGAGCATCGCGCCGATCGCGCTCTCCTCCAGCTCCGCCGCGACCGCGGCCAGCATCTCCTTGCGCGCGGCCAGCCACTCCAGCCGGGCGTACAGCTCTTCGCCCTCGCCCGGCCGCTCCACCGGCACCGGCCCGGCCTCCCACTCGCGGGCCAGCTCGCCCAGCGCCGCCTCGTCGCCCGCGGCGTACGCGGCGTTGACCCGGGCGATGAACGCGTCCCGCCGGTCCCGCTCCGCGTCGTCGCGGGCCAGGTCCGGATGGGCCTTGCGGACGAGATCGCGGTACGCCCTGCGGGCCTCCTCACTGGGCCGCACCTTCCGCGGCGGGCTCACGGACTGCTCGGTGAGCATCGCCTGCGCCTCGGGGAACAGGCCCTCCGACCCGATCCAGCCGTCGAACAGCTCCTCGACGCCCGGCAGCGGCAGCACCGACGCCCGCGCCTCACGCGCCCTGCGGATGTCCTCGGGGTCGCCGGTACGGGCCGCCGTGGCCTCGGCGATCCGGGCGTCCAGCTCGTCCAGCCGCGCGTACAGGGGGCCGAGGCGCTGGTGGTGCAGCCGGGAGAAGTTGTCGACCTCCACACGGAAGGTCTCCACCGCGATCTCGAACTCGATCAGCGCCTGCTCGGCGGCGAGCACCGCCTTGGCCAGCCGCTGCGTCGCCTCGTCCGCGCCGTCCGGCTGCCCGCTCCCGGCCTCCGCCGTGGTGCCCGCCTCCTCGGGGGCGTCGGTCCGCTGCCGGTCGTTCTGCGCGTTCTCCGCATGCGAGTTCGTCACCCGGCCAGCGTACGGCCCGCCGAGCCAGGGCCCTCGATCGGCCGGGAGAGGGGCGACCCGACCGTTGGTAAATACAAGCCTCTGTCCGCGTTGTACCGTGCGACTACCTCAGAAAGGCCGTTCCGTGACCCTTCGCGACGAATCCGTCGAGATCATCCAGCAGCAGCTGACCGCCTTCGCGCGCCGCGCCCGCGCCACCGCGGCCCGCATCCACCCCGAGCTGTCGCTCGTCTCGTACACGCTGCTGGCCCACCTCGACGACCGGGGCGGCTGCCGCGCCACCGATCTCGCCGCGCACTACATGCTGGACAAGTCCACGGTCAGCCGGCAGATCACGGCCCTGGAGAAGCTGGGCTTCGTCGAGCGCCGCCTCGACCCCTCCGACCACCGCGTCCAGGTCCTCCACCCCACGGAACGGGGCGCCCAGGTCCTCGCCAACGCCATGACCAGCCGCCGCCAGGCGTTCCACGAACGGCTCGCGGACTGGGACGAGACCGAGTTGCAGCGCTTCGCCTCGTACCTGGTGCGCTACAACGAGGCGCAGGAGCGGTTCGGCTGACGGGCGCGGCGACCAACGCGTCCCTCAGCCGACGCCGCGACGCACGGCCGCGCCCGCCACACGCGCCGAGTGATCAGCACGAGCGCCCGGCCGCTTACGCGGCCCCCTCGCGCCCCACCCCCGGCGCCCGTCCCACCGCCACCGTCACCCACGCCCCCGCGGTCAGCGCGGCCGCCAGCCACAGCACGCCCGTCACGCCCCAGCCGTCCGCCGCCAGGCCCCCGGCCAGCGCTCCCAAGGCGATGGCCGCGTTGAAGACCCCGGCGAACAGCGCCGAGGCCGCCTCGCGGGCCTCGGGCGCCGCGGCCGCCAGCCAGGTCTGGGTGCCGACGGACACGCCCCCGTAGGCCAGCCCCCACACCGTCAGCGCGACCGCGGCCCCGGCCACGCCCAGACCGCCGCCCAGCGGCCGCAGCAGCACCACCGCACCCGTCAGCACCGCGCAGATCACCAGCAGCGCCGTCCTGGGGGAGCGCGCCGCGCCCGCGCCGGACGCGAAGTTGCCCACCAGACCGGCGACCCCGTAGACGAGCAGCAGCGTCCCGATCTGCGCCGTCCCCGCGCCCGACACCGTCTCCAGGACCGGCCGGACATAGGTGTACGCGGCGAAATGCCCGGTCACCAGCAGGGCGACCAACAGCAGCCCGGTCCGCACGGGCGGTACGCGGAGCAGGCCGAGCACGCCGCCCGGCCGCACCGCGCCGGAGGCCGGCAGCGACGGCAGCAGCAACGCCAGCGCGCAGCCGACCACCGCGCACACCCCCGCCATCGCTGTGAACGCCGCCCGCCAGCCGCCGATGCCGCCCAGCAGGGTGCCCGCCGGTACGCCGAGCACCGAGGCCGCGGCGACCCCGCTGAAGATCAGGGAGGTGGCGGTGGCCACCCGCCGCTGTGGCACCAGCCGTACCGCGAGCCCCGCGGCAAGCGCCCAGACACCCCCCATCCCCAGCCCCACCAGCACCCGGGCCAGCAACAGCACCACGATCCCGGGCGCCACCGCGGCCAGCAGGTTCGCCGCCACCAGCAGGGCCATCAGCCCTACCAGCACCCACCGCCGGTTCATCCGCCCCACCAGTACCGTCAGCACCGGCGCCGACACCGCCGCGACCACACCGGTGACGGTCAGCGTCAGCCCCGCCGTCCCCTCCGCGACCCCCAACTCCCCCCGGATCGGCGTCAGCAGCCCCACCGGCAGCATCTCGGACGTCACCACGGTGAACGTCGCCGCCGTGAGCGCCCCCACGGCAGGCCAGCCACCCCCGCGCTTCCTCGCCAACATGCCGCCATTTCCCGCCACTTCACGGACCGTCGTCATGCCCACCAGCCAACGCCGCGACCCGGCGGGGAACAACACCGGACTTCTCACCCTTCCATGAGCGGGACTCATCGATCCGTCGTGAAGGGACACCATGAGCGGTCTTGACCTCCGCGAACTGGAGTGCTTCCTCGTGCTCTGCGAGGAATTGCACTTCGGCCGCACCGGCGAGCGCCTGTACCTGTCGCAGAGCAGGGTCAGCCAGCTGCTGCGCTCCCTGGAGTCCCGCATCGGCGCCCGGCTCGTGGACCGCACCAGCCGCCGGGTCCGCCTCACACCCCTGGGCGAGGACTTCCGTACCGCCCTGCGCCCCGCCTACGCCGCACTGCGCGCCACCGTCGACACCACCCGCGCCGCCGCCCGCGGCATCGAGGGCACCCTCACCCTCGGCTTCCAGGGCGTCGCCGACGAACCGTTCCTGCGCGCCCTCGACATCTTCCGCGCCCGGCACCCCGGCTGCCGCACCGAACTCGTCGAGATCCCGCTCAACGACCCCTTCGGCGCGCTCCGCGCCGGCACGGTCGACCTCGCCGTCGTCCTGTTGCCCGCCGCCGAACCCGATCTCGTCCTCAGCCCGGTCTTCGCCGCCCAACCGATGACCCTCGCGCTCTCCGTACGCCATCCGCTCGCCGCCCGCACCACCCTGACCGCGGAGGACCTCGCCGACGTCCCGCTGATCGGCACCGGCCCCCCGGCGCCCGCCTACTGGCGGCGCGCCCACGCGCCCGCCACCACACCCGCGGGCCGTCCGATCCCCGCGGGCCCCTCGGTCGCCACCCTCCAGGAGGGCCTGGCGCTCGCCGCCGCCGAACGCGGCGCCATGCTGCTGTGCCGCCCCACCGCCGCGTACCACGAGCTCCGCCGCGACCTGGTGTTCCTGCCGGTGTCCGGCGTCCCCGACTCCCGGCTCGTCCTGCTCCACCACAGCGCCCGCGAGACCGCCCGCGTCCGCGCCTTCTGCCGCGCCGCGGCCGACGCGGGCTGAACCGGACCGGAACAACGCGAGACCCCCGGTCTCCGGATGAACCGGAGACCGGGGGTCTCGTTCTGTGCGCGAGGGGGGAGTTGAACCCCCACGCCCTTTCGGGCACTGGAACCTGAATCCAGCGCGTCTGCCTATTCCGCCACCCGCGCATGGGTGCTGCCGACTGATTCTCTCGCCTTCCCGGATCTTCGTCCGTTTCGGCGGGAGCGCCTTCCGACATGCAGAACACTAGCACGCCATGACGGGTGCTTTCACATGCCCTTTTCCCGGCCCGGCCCCGCACCCCGCGTCCGGGCCCCCGCGCCGGTGCCCGACCGCCCTGCCGGGGGTCCGCCGGCCCGGAACATGCAGTTCCGTCCCGCGTCCCCGTCCCGCCGTCGCGTACGCCCGGTCCGGGAAGCCCCGGCCGGTGAGAGACGGCGCCGGTTGCGGGACACTGTCTTGGGGGCACATCTACCATCGCAGTGCACACGCACGAACGAGGTGGACGGAAGCAGCGGGCAACCCTGTGAGAGGCGACACTCGTCCCTCCAGGTGGGAAAGGGGAACCAGCCGATTTCCCGACGCGTGGATACGATCAGTAAGCAGTATCAGGACGACCTGAAGAAGACTGGGGAAGGAGGTGCCCCGTGGGAGTACTGAAGCGCTTCGAGCAGCGTCTCGAAGGTCTCGTCAACGGCACCTTCGCCAAGGTGTTCAAGTCCGAGGTGCAGCCCGTCGAGATCGCCGGCGCACTACAGCGTGAGTGCGACAACAACGCCACCATCTGGAACCGCGACCGCACGGTCGTCCCCAACGACTTCATCGTCGAGCTGAGCGCCCCCGACTACGAGCGGCTCAGCCCCTACAGCGGGCAACTCGGGGAAGAGCTGTCGGGCATGGTCCGCGACTACGCCAAGCAGCAGCGCTACACCTTCATGGGCACGATCAAGGTGCACCTGGAGAAGGCCGACGACCTCGACACCGGTCTCTACCGCGTCCGCAGCCGCACCCTCGCCTCCAGCACCTCCCAGGAGCACCCGGGCCAGGCGGCGGCCGCGCAGCGCGCCCCGGCCGGGCCGCAGGGCGGCTACACCGGCGGCGGTCACGTGAGCCCGCCCCCCATGCCCTCCACACCGCCCGGCGTCCGTCCCTCGGCACCGACCGGCGCGGGACAGTACGGGCAGACCCGCCGCTGGATCGAGATCAACGGCACCCGCCACCAGATCTCGCAGCCCACCCTCGTCCTCGGCCGCAGCACCGACGCCGACGTACGGATCGACGACCCCGGGGTCTCCCGGCGGCACTGCGAGATCCGGGTCGGCACGCCCTGCACGGTCCAGGACCTCGGTTCCACCAACGGGATCGTGGTGGACGGGCAGCACACCACCCGCGCTAATCTCCGCGACGGCTCGCGGATCGTCGTGGGCAGTACCACCATCGTTTACCGGCAAGCCGAAGGGTGAAGCGGGGGCAATGTCAGAGCTGACCCTCACGGTCATGCGGTTGGGTTTCCTCGCCGTACTGTGGCTGTTCGTCATCGTGGCCGTACAGGTCATCCGCACCGATCTCTTCGGTACCCGCGTCACCCAGCGCGGCGCC
>NZ_JCANQV010000077.1:0-22656 GCF_059553635.1 Candidatus Streptomyces philanthi | reverse complement strand
TCCCTAGCCCCGGTCCTCCTCGCCCCACCGCGGTGGCGCGTGGGCGGCGCCGGCGCGGCGGCGTTCGGGCTCGGTCACCGGGATGCGCACGGTGTCGCGGTAGTACCAGCGGCTCAGCGCGGCACGCAGCCGCCGGGTGCGCGAGGGCCCGTCGGCGGGCAGCGGGCGGGGCAGGTCACGGGCGAGCAGGGTGTGGCGCTCGTCGTCCGGCAGGGCGCGGTGGTCCGCCTCCAGCCGGCCGTAGACCGACTGCTCCACCCGTCCCGTCGCCGCTCCCTCCAGCACGCGCTCGCGGTCGCGGTGCTGGAGGGCCAGGCACAGCCGCTTGGTGAGCACGAACGCCAGCGGAGGGGCCGCGACCAGGGCAGCGCGCAGCACCCAGGTGAGGCCGTTGACGGACACCCCGAACGTGTACGCGATGACGTCGTTGCCCCCTGCCAGCAGCAGCACCGCGTAGAAGACGGCCGCGGCGGCGCACAGCGCGGTGCGGGTGTGCCGCTCGCGGGGCCGGTCGCACAGATGGTGCTCGACCGGGTCGTCGGTCAGCCAGCGTTCGAAGAACGGATACAGGTACAGCAGGAGGAACAGCAGGCCGGGGAGGGCCACGGCGGGCAGGAAGACGTTCCACATGACCGTATGGCCCCACAGCCGGGTCTCCCAGGGGGGCATCAGCCGCAGGGCCCCCTCCAGGAACCCCACGTACCAGTCGGGTTGCGCGTCGGTGGACACCTGGTCCGCGCGGAACGGGCCGTAGTTCCACACGGGATTGATCTGCGCGACCCCGCCGAGCGCGACCAGCACGCCCGTGACGGCGCAGAACAGACCCGCCGACTTCGCGGACCACTGCGGGAACATGGGCTGCCCGATCACGTTCCGGTTGATGCGCCGCGGCCCGCGCCACTGGGTGTGCTTGAGGCGGACGACCAACAGGAGATGGACGGCCAGCAGCCCCAGGAGAATCCCCGGCACCAGAAGGATGTGCACCGCGTACAGGCGCGGCAGGACGACATGCCCGGGGAACTCGCCGCCGAACGCGAAGAACGCCGCATAGGTGCCCACGACGGGGATCGACTGGGTGATGGTGTAGGCGGTCCGCATACCGGTGCCCGACAGCAGGTCGTCCGGCAGGGAATAGCCGCAGAAACCCTCCAGCAGGGCCAGTACCAGCAGCGTCACCCCCACGCCCCAGTTCACCTCGCGCGGTCTGCGGAACGCGCCGGTCAGGAAGATCCGCAGCATGTGCGCGCCGATCGAGGCCACGAACGTCAGCGCCGCCCAGTGATGGACCTGCCGTACGAGAAGACCGCCGCGCACGTCGAAACTCAGGGCCAGCGTCGACGCGTACGCCCCGGACATCCGCACCCCGTGCAGCGGGCCGAAGGACCCCCGGTAGACCTGCTGCGACATGTCCGGCACGAAGAAGAAGGTGAGGAACACGCCGGTGAGCAGCAGCACGATCAGGCTGTAGAGGGCCAGTTCGCCCAGGAGGAACGCCCAGTGGTCGGGGAACGCCTTGCGCAGCAGCCCACCCGATTCCCCCACGGGCAACCGCGCGTCGAGCGCACCGAAGGCACGGCCGGCGAGGCGCGCCGCCCTGCCGTCGCGGCGGCGCTCTCGTCTCCGCAAGGGCATCTGCCTGCTCCTCCTGGTCGCTGCCCGTCTCCCGCGACCCACCGCCGCGTCCCGGCAGGGCCGATGCCTGACCCGCCCGCCGACCGGCCAATCCGCCCGGCGCCACCCTCACCCGCTCCACCCGCGGGAGTCGCCCGGTCAGCGGCAGGAGCGGCGGAGAATCCGGACGGCCCGTCAACCGGCCGGCCACAGCACGAGCGCCGACAGCAGCCCGACGCCGGCCACCACCCACACCACGTAGTCGCCGACATGCCCCGAGTGCAGACGCCGCAGGGGCGCGCCCCAGCGGCCGGAGGGGAGCGCACCGCGGACCGCCGTCGCGGCCACGGCCGTGGCGAGCGCGGCGGACAGCAGCCCGAGGGCCGTACCCGACGGGGTCCACCCCACCTGCGGCCCCCGCGTCGTGAGGCGCTGCCCTTCGAGGACGGCGGCGGCGTAGCCGACGTGGTCGGTGAACGCCCCGGCGGCGGCCCCGGCAGCGCCGGCCAGCGCGGGGACCGTACCCACCGCGACCGTGCCGGCCAGCAGCAACCCCGCCACCACCACCATCGGCCGGGGTGAGCGCCGCACCGGCCGCACCGTCTCCGGCTCCTCGTCGCCGCGGGTCTCCGGCTGCGCCGTCCGGGGCCTCGGCCCGGCCCCCAGGAAGACGCGACCGGCCACGCGCAGGACCGCCCCGCCCGTGACCGCCGACACCAGGACGAAGAGGACCGCCGGCGGGCCGGAGTGCTCCTCCGCCAGTGCCTTGCCCAGGGCCGTACCGAACGGGGGCAGCCCGGCGAGCGCGAGGGCACCGAGGACGAAGAGCACACCGACACCCCGTATGTCCCGCCCCCGGCCGTGCAGTGCGATCTCGTCCACACTGCCGTGCCGGTCGAGCAGCACCCCCGTACAGGCGAAGAGCGCCGCCTTGGCACCGGCGTGCCCCAGTACGTACAGGCAGACACCCGCCACACCTTCCGGGGTCCCCGAGGCGAGTGCGACGAGGAACAGACCGATGTGGCTGATGGTGGAGAAGGCCAGCAGCCGCTTCACGTGCCGCTGCTGCCAGCACATCACCGCGCCCACCAGGGCGGTCACCACACCGACGGCCGTCAAGGCGCGCCGGACGTCCTCCGCCGGCATCCCTCCGGGGCCGGCGAACACGGTGACATGGACGCGCGCCGCCCCGTACACGCCGAGTTCCGCCATCACCCCGGACAGCAGCATGCACACCGGAGTGGGCGCCACCGCGTGCGCGTCCGGGAGCCAGAAGTGGAACGGCACGGCGGCGGCCTTGACCAGCAGCCCGGTCAGGACGAGGACGAACGCGGCGACCACCAGCGCGTCCCTGCGCGGCGCCGCGTCGAGCTGTCTGCCGACCTGGGCCATGCCCAGCTCACCGGTACGGGCGTACAGCAGGCCGATGCCCAGCAACGAGGCGTATCCGCCGAGGGAATTGACGAACCCGAACGCCAACGCGCCCTGGACGGGCCGGGCCTCCTCGATGCGGTACCCCGTCAGCGCACAGCCGACGACACCCATCAGCTCGAAGAACACGAACGCGTCGAAGAGGTCCCCGGTGACCGCGAAGCCGCACATACCGGCCTGGAACAGCAGGACGAGCGCGGGGTAGGCGCCCGCATGCCCCCGCGGCGGTTCGTCGAAATAGCGCCAGGAGTAGACGAGCACGGCCACCACCAGCAGCGACGTCAGGGCGGCCAGCCCCAGGCCCACACGGTCACCGACCAGGACGATCCCCACGCTCCGCCCCTGCCGCGGCTGCCATCCGCCGACCCAGGACACGACCGTCCCCCGGCCCGGAAGGGCCATGGCGAGCCCGGCCGTCGTCGCGGCGGTCAGACATCCCAGGACCTCCGCGAGGGGCCGCGGCATCCAGCGCCCGCCGCCCACCAGCACGGCGGCGCCGAACAACGGCACCGCCACGACCAACGGCAGCAGCCGGTCCACCCCGGCTCAGCCCCTCAGCTCATGGAGCTCGTCGGGATCGACGGTGCCGTGCCGCTTCGCGGTCTGCACGACCAGCGCGAGCAGCAGCGCGGTCACGGTGGCACCGACGACGACATCGGTCAGGGTCAGCGCCTGGACGACGGGGTCGACCACGGCGCTCCCCGGCGCCGTGTCGGAGAAGACCGGCGCGGTGCCGCCGCGGCGGTAGCCGACGGCCAGCAGGAGAACATAGGTGGCGGACTGCGCGACGGACAGACAACCGACGGCGTGGACCAGGTCACGGCTGGTGACCAGGCCGTACACGCCGGCCAGGAAGATCCATCCGGCCGTCGCCCAGGGAAGTACGGTCATGCCGCCCGCCGCTCCCCTTCCGTGCGGCCCTCGATCTCCAGGGCCTGGGCGAGGAACCCGGCGAGCAGGACGACGACGGCGCAGGTCACCTCCATGCCGACGGCCGCGTTGAGCAGCGGCACCGTACCCCCGGACAGCAACGTGTTGAACGTGCCGTACGGCAGCACATTGGCCAGGTACGCCGAACCGGCCAGCAGTCCCGCGGCGCCCAGCACGACGTACGCGGCCTCACCCACGGCATCGCCCACCTCGAAGGGCCGCAGCGGGCGGAGCCGTTCCAGCGCCCGCTGGCCGACGGTGAGGTACAGCAGGTGCAGCGCCGTGGCGACGACCACCCCGCCCTGGAAACCCCCGCCGGGGCTGAGTTGACCGTGCGCGACCACATACAGGCCGATGAGCAGGGTGACGGGCAGGACGGCCAGGCCGTAGCGGCGCAGAACGGACGGTGCGGAGGAGGCCGGTGGGGGAGCGTGCCGTTCGTCGGGGGCCTGCCGCAGCAGGACGACGGTCCCGAGGACGGCGGAGAACAGGATGCTCTCCTCGCCGAGGGTGTCGAAGCCGCGCTGGTCGAAGTTGACGGAGGAGACGGCGTTGGCGGTCCGCCGGGCCAGCGCCGCACGCACCGCCCGGTCGCCGTAGGGATGCCAGGGACCGCCGAACGGCGGCAGGGCCGAGCAGGCCGCCGCGAACAACGCGGCCGTCGCCAGCAGTCCGGCCACCAGCAGCCACAGCCGCGCCCGTCGGCTCATCCGCGCCGCTTCCCGTGCCCGCGCCGGACCTTGCGCACCGTCAGCAGGAGCAGCGAAGGCGTCAGGACCGAACCCACGGCCAGCTGGGAGAGGGCGACGTCCGGCGCCTGGAGCACGGTGAACGCGACCGCCAGACCAAGACCGAGCAGGGACAGGACGACGGCCTGGCGCGCCGGGTCCCGGTTGACCACGGCGGCGGTGGCAGCGGCCGCGCTGAACAGCAGCGCGACGGCGACAAGGACATCAGCCACGGCGCACCGCCCTCGTCGTGACCATCCCTCCGGCGACCAGCAGCACCCCGACGACGATCACCTTCACCATCGCCCGTCCCGGGCCGGTGACCACGCACACCGGCACGACCGTCGCCGGCGTGCCGACCGCGACGACGGGGGACAGCCACCGGGCACCGGGCGTCTCCTCGCCGGCCCGGTCGAGGAGCAGCCGGGCGAAGACCAGCGTGCCGGCCGGACCCAGCACCGACACGACGAGCGCGAGATCGACGTACGCCGGACGGCCGTACCCCTGTGCCAGCAGCAGAAGGACCAGGCACAGCAGCAAGGTCGCCATGTTCTGGGCGACGACCCGGCGCCCGACCGCACCCCGCGCGGCACCCCACAGGCACGGCCCCAGCCCACCCACGATCACCCCGGCCGCGGCGACCAGCCACCAGTTCATCCGCCGGCCGCCCGCCGCGCCGCACAGGCCGCCCAGGCCCCCACCAGTGCGGCGAGGCCGCCGACCACGAGCTCCGCCACGTCGACGGAGCTGATCAGCGTCGTCCACAGCGCGCCGAGCAGCACCCACCACCCGGCGAACTCCACCGGGACCCTGACGCCGCTCCGCATCCCGCCTCACCTCCGCGCCCGGCCGGGGCCCCAGTATCGGACGGTGACCGCGGGGCCAGGGGACGCGTGCGGGCGTGTCGCGCGGTTCGCCCACCGGTGGCCGCACGGTGCCGCGGCCCCCGCCAACCGCCGGCCGCCGCCACGGACCGCCGGTTCACCCCGGGGAAGGCCCGTCGGGCAGTGCGGCGAGACCGTCGAGGAGGTGCTGGAGGCCGAAGTCGAAGAGCGCGTCGAGGTCGAGGTCGTAGCCGGTCGCCGCGAGGTGGGCGAGCATCGGGAACCGACCGGTGGTCAGGATCTCCCGGAGCGCCGGCTCCTGGGCGTCCATCCACTCCTCGCTGTCGAGGCCACTGTGCGCCTCCGCCTCCCGTTCCGCCTCCAGGTTGACGGCGACACCACGGGCATAGTTGAACACCATGAGGTGCGCGGTGAAGGCGGCCGGCAGGCCGAGGCCGCGTGCGTGCAGGGCGGTGAGCATCCACTCGCTGAACGGCAGCGCCGTGGCGATCATCTGCGGGCGGGTCACCGACAGGGCCGGCGCGAGCCACGGGTGACGGCGGAACAGCTTCCAGAGCAGCCGGGCCGCGAACTCGACCTGCGCGCGCCAGCCCTCCGGCGGGTCGGCGGGCAGGGGATGCCCGGCGAAGGCCGCTTCCATCATCCGCGTCAGCAGGTCGTCCTTGTCGGCCACATGCCGGTACAGCGACATGGTCGCCACCCCGAGGTCGGCGGCCACCCGGCGCATCGACACCGCCGCCAGCCCCTCCGCGTCGGCGACGGCGACGGCGGTGAGGACGATCCGCCCGAGCGTGAGCGCTCCGGTTGACGGGTCCTCGGCGCAGACGTCCGGGCGCGGGGCCACCGGCGGCCGGGGAGCGCGCCCCGGGCGGTCCGGGGCCTTGGCGCGGGCCTCGACGACGGTCCCGACACCCGGGACGACGCGGACCAGACCCTCGCGGCGCAGCTCGGCGAGCACCTTGGTCGCCGTCGCCATCGCGACACCCCACTGCCGCGTGATCTCACGCGTCGACGGCACCCGCTCCCCGGGACCCAGCTCACCCGTCTCGATCCGCCGCCGCAGTTCGCCGACGATCTGCCGGTAGCGCGGCGCTGCCCGCCCGTCCATCGACACCCCTCCCGCACTAGTGCGCCTCGGACGGTCTCCATCCTAGCCGCCGGCGGGGACGATGCCCTCGCGCAGCTGCTGGTGCACTACTCCTGCACTAGTGCGCATGTGACCAAAACACCTTGCTGAGAAGGTATTTCCCCTTGTTAGGCGCCACGCGTACGTCATACATTCCCCGTCATGCAGAACACCGAGATCCTCATCTCCGGCGCCGGCATCGCAGGGCCCGCGCTGGCGTACTGGCTACGCGCAGCGGGCTTCACCGTCACGATCGTCGAACGGGCACCCGCGCCCCGCCCCGGCGGCCAGACCGTGGACCTGCGCGGCGCCGGCCGTACGGTGATCGAGCGGATGGGCCTGATGGACCGGGCCAGGGCGGAGAGCGTCGCCCAACGCGGCCTCGCACTCGTCGACGCGTCCGGCCGGATCACCGCGCGGGTGCCCGCGGACAGCTTCGGCGGCGAGGGGATCGTCTCCGAGATCGAGATCCTCCGCGGCGATCTCGCCCGTCTGCTGTACGAGGCCACCCTGCCCGGCACCACGTACCTGTTCGGCGACACCATCACGGCGCTCGACCAGGACGCGGACGGCGTCACCGTCACCTTCGAGAACGCCGCACCGCGCCGCTTCGGCCTGGTCATCGGCGCGGACGGGCCGCACTCCGTGGTGCGCGCACTGTCCTTCGGCCCGGAGCGGGAGTGCGTCCGTCCGATCGGCCTCTACACGGCCTGGTTCACCGCCACCACCGACCTGGACCTCGACGGCTGGTTCCTGATGCACAACGCCCCCGGCGGACTCGTCGCCTCCGCGCGCCCCGGCCGCCTCCCCGGCGAGATCAAGGCCGGCCTCAGCTTCCGCTCGGCACCGCTCACCTACGACCGCCGCGACGCCGCGGCCCAGCATGCGCTGCTGGCCCGGCGTTTCGCCCACGTCGGCTGGGAGGTCCCGCGCCTGCTGCGGGCGATGCGCACCACCCCGGACTTCTTCTTCGACTCCATGGCCCAGGTCCGCCTCGACCGCTGGTCACGCGGGCGAGTGGCGCTCCTGGGCGACGCCGGGTACTGCGCCACCCCGCTGACCGGCCTGGGCACCAGCCTGGCCCTGGTCGGCGCCTACGTCCTCGCCGGTGAACTCGCCACCGCCCACGGCGACCACCACATCGCCTTCCACCGCTACGACGAGGTGATGCGCCCGTACATGGCCCAGGCCCAGCAGCTGCCCCCGGGCGGCGCCTCGGGCTACGCCCCCACGGGCCCGCTCGGCATCCGCCTGCGCGACCTCTCGATGCGCTGGATGACCCGCCGCCCGCTACGCGACCTGCTCGCCGCGCAGTTCGCCAAGGCCGGGGACATCGCACTGCCGGAGTACGGTCTGGCCGCTGATGCGCGGTGAGCGGATCGGTGTACGGGGGCGGGGGTTTCTCAGGGGGCTGGGGGAGGGGCCGCGAGTCGTTGAGGGCAGCCGTCCTCTGGCGGCAAGGCGCTGTCCCGGACAGCTCGTTCGCCGGCGTCGGCACGTCGGGGACATGGACCCCGCGCGGGAGGCCCGTCCCGCGTCACGGCTTCCGCGCCAGCCCTCCCACGATGAGCTGCTCCCAGACCGTCAACTCGCGCGCGGGAGCCTCCGACGTACGGGGCCGCCACAGTGAGCACGGGACGATGCCCGGCTCCAGGAGTTCCAGGTCGCCGAAGAGGCCGCGGATCTCGTCGTCGGTCCGCCACCGTCCACGGCCGAAGGTGGCCTGGAGTACCGCCTCGGCCTCGGCGGTCTCGGCGTTGCCGCCGCTGCGGAAGTGGGAGATGAAGAAGTAGCTGCCCGAGGGGACCTGTTCCTGCCAGTAACGGACGAGGGAGCGGGGGTCCTCGTCGTCGTTGATGTGGTGCAGGACGGCGCTGTGGATCACCGCCACGGGACGGGTGAAGTCGATGAGGCCGGTGGTGTCGGGGTGCTCGCGGATGCCCTGCGGGTCGCGGACGTCGGCCTGCACGACGCGGGTGTGTGCGTTGTCCTCCAGCAGCGCGTGGCCGTGGGCCAGGACGATGGGGTCGTTGTCGACGTAGACGACGCGGGCGTCGGGAACGTGGCGCTGCGCGACCTGGTGGACGTTGTCCGCCGTCGGCAGGCCGCTGCCCATGTCGATGAACTGGGTGATGCCCGCCAACGCGATCTCCCGCACGGCGCGGACGAGGTTCTGCCGGTTGGCGTGCGCTATGGCGACGGAGCCCGGCAGATCGTTCTTGAACGTGTCCCCTACGACACGGTCCACGTCGTAGTTGTCCTTGCCACCCAGAAGGTAGTCGTAGACCCGAGCGATGCTCGGTTTCGACTGATCCACACCGGAAAAGCCCTCACCCATGACACGTGCCTTCCTGCGGAAGCCGATTGGCGATCATCGTAAGGGGCCGGCCGGCATCCCGCGCCGACCCGCTCGCGAACATGCCCGCAACGGAGCATGAGATGCCCCGGATTCCTTCGATCCCGTGCCGGCGAGCGCCGCCGGTCCGGTGGATGCCGTCAGCGCACCGGGTTCAGGCCCTACGGGTGAGCGTAGGGTCGTCGTCCGCCCGATCTCCGCCCGCCCTCGGCCCTTGTGCGCCGACATCGGTCCAAGGAAGGATCATCAGCCATGCCCACCAAGACTCTGCGCATTCCCACCCCGGACGGTCAGGCCGACGCCTTCGCCGCCTTCCCCGACCGTGGCGAGCGGCACCCGGGGGTGCTGCTGTACATGGACGCCTTCGGCATCCGGCCCGTGCTGAAGGACCTGGCCCGCGAACTGGCCGAGCACGGCTACTACGTCCTCGTCCCCAACGTCTACTACCGGCGCGGCCCGGCACCGGTGACCGAACTTCCCGAGCACATCGGGGAGGAGAACCGGTCCGAGGTCTTCGCCCGGCTGATGCCCTTGCTCCAAGAGCACACCACCGAACGCGCCCTGCGCGACGCCGGCGCCTACCTCAAGTTCCTCACCACCCGGCCCGAGGTCAGCGCCGGACCGGTCGCCGCGATCGGCTACTGCATGGGCGGCGTCCTGGCGATGCGCACCGCGGCGGCCCACCCCGACCAGGTGGCCGCCGTCGCCGGATTCCACCCCAGCCCCCTGGTCACCGACGCACCCGACAGCCCCCACCGCCTCGTCCCCCACCTCACCGCCGAGGTCCACTTCGGCCTCGCCGAAAACGACATGACGCCCGAGGCCGTCAACGAACTCACCCAGGCCATGGACACCGCCGGCATCCACCACACGACCGAGGTCTACCCCGACACCGTCCACGGCTTCACCATGTCCGACACCAGCGCCTTCAGCCCCTCCGCACTACAACGCCACTGGGACCACCTGCTTCCCCTCCTCGGCCGCACTCTGACCAGCGGCTGAGGCCGCGAACCGGAGCTCACCGGACGGACGATGACCGCCACGGCACGTCGGCCGGATCGTCCATCAGGGACCGGCCGACGAGTCCTGGCAAGAGCCCGAATTCCCTCCGCTTGTTTCGGACATGGTCGTCAGAGTAGGGGCACTCTGGAAGTGGGTCGCTGGATCCGGGTATTTCCAGGCGTCGATGCGGTCCAGCCCGGGTACCGGCGGCATGGTGGGCGAAGATGCCGCTCTTGATGGGGAGCGCGCTCGGGCCGCCGCTCGTGATCACCCGGAACGAGATGCTGAAGTGTGCACCTGGTGGTACGGACACAGTTGGGTGGACGTCACGCGCGCACGCCCCGCCGACCGCTCTCCCTCATCCACCCGACTTGAACCTTCCGCAGCGTCAAGTCCTACGGTCGTGCGTCATGAAGATTGTTGTTCACGACACGATGTCCGCCATGTTCGATCTCCTGCGGCGGCCGCTGGACGAGCGGCCCGATGCGTTGCGGGCCATGCTGAGCCCGCTCCAGGGGGCGATGTCCGTCATGGGTGATGTGGACCTGGTCCAGATGCATCAGCAGGGCTGTGGGTTCCGGCTCGACCGGGAGGACCGGCGGTATCTGCCCGCCCTGCGTCAGATGCGGGACGCGGGGGTGTGGGAGCGGATCGAGGAGTCTCTCAGCGTCGCGTGGGAGCGGATCGACGGAGCGGTTCCCGGTGTCGGGCACGCCGGGACCGTGCACGTTGTCGTGGTGCTCGGCGACCCCGACGATCACCATCTGGCGGTCCGCAACGCCGGTTACTTCGGCCTGGGTGGCATTCCGGGGGCGATTCTGCTGGTGATGTGGCCCACCGGGACGAGCCTGCGGAAGATCGGTCACGCTGCCGCGCACGAACTGCACCACAATGTGCGTTACGCGAACGTGCGCTGGGACCCCATGGCCGTCACGGTCGGGGAGCAGGTCGTCGCCGAGGGGCTGGCCGAGGCGTTCGTGCGGGAACTGGCCGGTGAGGAGGCCATGGGCCCGTGGGCGCTGGCGCTGACCGGGCCCGAACTGGACCGTGCCTACGCCAAGATCACCGAAGATGTCGACGTGGCCGGAATGCAGAACCTGCCTCCGTATGTCTTCGGCGACGCCACCGCACAGCACATGGGGCTCCAGCCCGTCGGGTTGCCGGACTTCGCGGGATACGCGGCCGGACTGCGGATCGTGGACACCCATCTGGCGGTCTCCGGCCTGACCGCCGCCCAGAGCACCGCCCTTCCCGTACGTGACATTCTCACCAACGCCGGCGTACCGACCCACGCGTGACCGCCACCCCGGCAGTGCCGGCACCGTGGTGCCGGGGCCCGGTCAGCGTCACCGCCACCGCACTCAGCCTCCGGAACCGACAAGACCATGCGGATCATGGCCCGCCCGGCCACCGACAAGCGTGGCCAGGACCCCGATGGTCCCGATGCGGTCCGGGGCGCAGGCGGTGGGGTCGGTGTCGAGGACGGTGAGGTCCGCGAGGAGGCCGGGGGTGAGGCGGCCCTTGCGGTCCGCGTGGCCGGTGGCGTGGGCCGAGCCGGCCGTCCAGGTGCGCAGGGCGGTGAGGGCGGGCACGCTTTCGTGCGGGCCGAAGGGCGCGCCGGTCTCCGTCAGCCGTTCCACCATCGCCTGCATCGCGGCGAGCGGCGCGCCCGGTGCGACGGGCCGGTCGGAGCTGCCCGGGACGGTGAGCCCGAGGCCGAGGAACGAGCGGAGCCGGTACGCCCAGTCGGCGCGGCGGGCGCCGAGGCCACAGGCCATGCTCTCGCCGAAGGCCGGGATGAAGTTGTGCTGCGGTACGGGCACCACGCCCAGGGACGCGAACGCCGCGAGCTGGTCGGGGCGCACCACCCCCGCGTGCTCGACGCGGTGCCGCACGCCGGGGCGCGGTGCCTCGCGCTGGGCCCGTGCGTACGCCGACAGGGCCAGGTCCACGGCGCGGTCGCCGATCGCGTGCGCGGCCACGGTCCAGCCCGCCCGGTGTGCCGCGACGACCGTGTCGGCCATCGTGTCCGGGTCGTCCTGGAAGTAGCCGGTGTTCTCGTGCGGGCATCCGCAGAACGGTTCGGTGACGGCGGCGGTACGGCCGAACAGTGAACCGTCGAGGAAGATCTTCACGGGCCCGACCGACAGCGTCTCGTCCCCCAGCCCCGTCCGTATTCCCAGGTCGAGGCCGAGCGCGATGCCGTCCTGCGGATGCGCGGTCAGCGGGTGCAGGACGTCGGCGGCGACCATCAGCTGGGCCCGTGCGTGCAGCCGGCCGGTGTCGCGGGCGTGCTGGTAGGCGGCGAGTTCCACGGGGGTGTGCCCGATCCAGCCGCCGCCGACCCCGGCCTCCGTGAAGCTCGTGATGCCCTCGGTGAGGTAGTGGGCGGTGGCGCGGTCGACCGCCGCGGCGACGGTCTCGACAGGGTAGGGAAGCACCTGGTCCTGGACGAGACGCTGTGCGGTCTCCTCCAGAAGGCCGTTCGGCCGTCCGTCCGCGTCCCGCGCGACGACGCCGCCGGGCGGGTCGGTGAAGCCGGGCTCCAGGGCGCCGGCCGCCCGCAGCACCGGGGAGTTGACGACGCAGGCGTGCCCCGAGGCGTGCTTGAGCCAGACGGGCCGGCCGCCCGCCGCCCTGTCCAGGGCATCCCGGTGGGGGTGGCGGCCACCCATGTCGCTGGGCTTGAGGCCCGCTCCGACGACCCACGCGCCGGCGGGGAGTTCCGCGGCATGCGCGGCGACCGCGGCGACGACCTCGTCCGGATCGCGCGCACCGGACAGATCGAGCTGACTCAACGTCAGTCCGAACCAGGCGGTGTGGCAGTGCGCGTCGTTGAAGCCCGGCACGACCGTCGCGCCGCCCGCGTCGAGTACACGGGCCGCGGCGAGGTGCTCCACGTCCTCGTCGAGGCCGACGACACGGCCGTGCAGGACCCCCAGCGTGCGGGCCGTGGGCCGCTGTTCGTCGAGCGTGAGGATGTGCGCGTTGCGCACCAGCAGATCGAGCAGCACGGGGTGTCCTCTCCTTACCACCACACCTTGTCCTGGCGGTCGTACGTCCGCCCCGCGGGCGCGGCGGACTTGCGCAGCTCGCCCTTGGAGACGCGCTCGGACGGGGTCATGGGGAGCCGGTCGCGCAGCTCCCAGTAGCGGGGCACCTTGAAGGCGGCCAGCCGCTCGGCGCAGTGGGCGGCGAGGTCGTCCGGGTCGGGCGCCGGTTCCTCGCCGTCCGGCACGACGTACGCCTTGATCTCCTCGCCGCGCAGCTCGTCGGCGACGGGGAGGACGGCGGCCAGGCGGACGCGCGGGTGCGCGGTGAGCACCTCCTCCAGCTCGGCCGCCGAGACGTTCTCGCCGCTGCGGCGGATCATGTCCTTGAGGCGGCCCCGGAAGTAGACCCGGCCCTCCTCGTCCATGTGGCCGAGGTCCCCGGTGTGGAACCAGCCGTCCGCGAACGCGGCCGCCGTCTCGTCCGGCCGGCCGAGATAGCCCGCCATCATGCCGGGGCCGCGCAGCTGGATCTCGCCCACCTCGTGGGCCGGCAGCGGGGCGCCGTCCGGCCCGGCGACGCGGGCTTCCCGGTGCCGCAGCGGCCGCCCGATGCACCCGCTGCCCACGGCCATGTCGTGGTCCTCGGGCCCGACGCGCAGGTCGGCGCCGGTCTCCGTCATGCCGAACGCCTCGTACCACGGGACGCCCCAGCGCTCCTCCAGCCGGGCGTGGAGCGCGGGTGGTATGGCGGAACACTGGACGGCCCGTACATGGTGGTCGCGGTCGTCGGGGTGCTCCGGCATCCGCAGCAGCAGTGCGGGCATCAGGCCCAGGCAGTAGAAGTAGGTGACGCGGTGCTCCCTGACCTTCTGCCAGAAGGTGGTGGGGTGGAAGCGGTCCAGGACAACGAGGCGGCTGCCCGCGAGGAGGGCCGCGGCGACGTTCCACTGCGGGTCGATGTAGTGGAACGGCTGGCAGGTCAGCAGGGTGTCGTCCGGCCCCAGACGCGGGAACTCCGTGACGAGGCTGCCCGCAAGGGACAGCCAGTAGCGGTGCGGCAGAAGGCAGCCCTTGGGGCTGCCGGTGGTACCGGACGTGTACTGGATGTTGGCGAGTTCGTCGGGACCGGACGGTGTGCCGTGCGGAAGAGGCGCCGGAACGGAAGGAGTTGACGGCCCGTCGGCATAGCGGACGGCGTGCAGGGTGGGGACGGACGCCAGCAGCTCCTCCGCCATCGGCCGGAACTCCTCGCACGTCACCAGGAGCTGGGCACCGGAGTCCCGCAGTACATGCTCCGCGTCATGGCTGCGGTAGGCCGTGTTGACGGGCACCATCGCGGCGCCGAGCGACGCCAGTGCCAGCCAGGTGAGCGGGAACTCCGGGCGGTTGCGGAGCAGGACGGCGACGCGGCCGTCCCGCCCGACACCGGCCATGCTCAGCTCCGCCGCCGTCCGCCGGACGCCGCGTGCGACATCGGCGAAGGTGAGGTCGCGGGCGTACTCGTCGAACGTCCAGGCCACCCGGTCGGGCCACAGGGCCGCCGCCCGTTCCACGAGCGTCGCCAGATCGGGTACGGACTCGGGCGGCAGGTCCTTACGGTACGGGGCGTCGTACGAGATCACCGGCCGCCCTCCCGGACCGGCGCGGACGAGTGGGCGAACGCCTGCCGCGGACGCTCGTGTTCGCCGCTGTGCCCGGTGAGCTGGGCCGCCGACACCTCCCGTGCCAGGGCCTGTTCGACGGTGCCGTCCAGGCCCTCGTCGATCAGCTCCTTGGCCAGCGCGAGCGCGAACGGCGGCCGCTCGGCGAGGCCGGTCGCCAGCTCGGCCGCCACGGCCTCGTGCCGCCCCGGTGCGCTGACCCGGGTGACCAGGCCCAGCCGCCGCGCCTCCCGGGCGTCGAAGTGCTCGCCCAGCAGGACGAGTTCCTTCGCCTTGATCGCGCCGACGGCGGTGGTGAGGAGACGGGAGACGCCCCCGGTGACGCTGAGCCCGACGCCCACCTCCGGGAAGCCGAACCGGGCGTCCTCCGCCGCGACGACCAGGTCGCAGGAGAGGGCGAACTCGCAGCCCGCCCCCAGCGCGTAACCGTGCACGGCCGCGACGACGGGGAAGGGGGCGTTCCGGATGAGCCGGGTCACGTCCTGGATGCGTTCCAGACGGGCGCGGGCCCCCGCGGCGTCCGTCGGCGCCGGCTCGGCCTTCAGGTCGTGGCCGGAACAGAAGGCCCGGCCCGCGCCGGAGAGGACGGCGGCGCGCACCTCGTCGTCGGCCGCCCGGCGCAGGGCCGCCAGCAGGTCGTCGACGAGCCGATCGGTCACGGCGTTCAGACGGTGCGGCCGGGACAGGCGGATGTGCGCGACGCCGTGATCGAGGACGGTGTACGTGACGCACGGGTCCCCGGCGCCGCCGGCCGGACCGGCGCTGTTCGCCGTGCCGGTGGGGATGGAGTCAATAGCCACAAGGTGCTCCTCGGGAGTCGCCGAACAACGCGCACCATACTCTATCGATCGGTCGATCGATAGAGTATGGAACGACGGCCTGAAGACCTGTCCGGCCGACGGTCCTACGACCTGGAGCGGGGCGTGATGACGAGGCGCGACGCCCGTACACCGGCATGCGCACAGTGACGCGAGAGGGGTGGGAGACGCGGGATGTCAGGCCGAGGCGGGCGCGCCCGCACCCAGGCTGACCTGCCAGATCTCCTCCACCAGCGCATGCGCCGCGTGGATCTCGGTGGGGGAGGGCAGCGGAATCGCGTGCGCCGGGACACCGAGCAGCTGGAGCGCCAGGCGCGCGTGCGCCGTCGCCACCCCGTCGAGCGTGATCGGGCCGTCGGGGGAGTACCACTTGGCCACCCCGGAGCACATCTCCAGCAGCGCCATGCGCGCGAAGGTCTGGTCGGGGACCGTGAACAGGCCGGAGGCGCAGCCGTTGGCGATGGCGTGCCGCCAGTGGTCCTCGTACGCGTCCCGGAGGGCCACCATCGCCGTGCGGCGCTCGGACCCGAGGGACTCCAGCTCGTTGTCGACCACCGCCGTCTCCTCCGGACGCAGCGCGTGCGTGAGGACGTGGACGTGCACGAGCCGGGTGATCTGCGACCGAGGATCAGGGGCGTCCGCGACGACCCGCCCGGCCGCGTCGTTCAGCCGGTCGAGACTGGCCCGCATGACCGCGGCGAGCAGCTCCTCCTTGGTGCCCATGTAGTGGTAGAGGGTCGCGGACGACATGCCCGCGCCCTCGGCCAGCTCCCGGATACCCACACCGTGGAAGCCCTTCGCGGCGAACAGCCGGATCGCCGCGTCCCAGACCTGGCGACGCGCGTTCGCTCCGGCGCGGGTGCTGGGAGCCTTGGGCACGGGGCGCTCCTTCGCTCGGAACGGGCACGGTGGACGGACGGTGCGAGTCTACCGCGCCCTATCGGTCGATCGATTGGCGGACGTGTGCCGTGACCGTGCCGGACTCCGTTACGTACGGCCGACCGCCGCGTACCCCCCCACGGGGCGGCCGCGGTTACCGCCCGCCCCCGCTTCCCGCGCGCGCCCTCCACTGCCGCAGCGCCCCGACGGCGGCCGCCGCCACGGTGACCGAGAGCGTCAGGAACAGCGAGCGCTGGGTGGCGGAGTCGAAGGCCAGCAGCACGATGACCGCCGCCAGGGCCACGACGACCACCCACGAAAGGTAGGGGTAGGCCCACATGCGCACCGCCGGCGTCCGGCCCTGGCGCTCCGCCCGCATGCGGCTGCGGATCTGGCACGCCGCGACGCACAGGTACATGAGGACGATCACCGCCCCCGTGGAGTCCAGCAGAAAGGTGAAGATCGCGGCTGCCCCGGTGAAGTGCTTCGAGGCGAGCGTGAGGAGTCCGGCCAGAGCGGCGACGAGAACGGCCGGCACGGGCACGCCGCGCGCGTTGGTCCGGGCGAAGACGCGGGGCGCCTCGCTCTGGCGGGCCAGCGCGAACAGCATGCGGGACGCCGTGTAGAGGCCGGAGTTCAGACAGGACGCCACGGCGACCAGCACGATCACGTCCATGAGACGGCCCGCCTGGGGCACACCCAGCGCGTCGAGGGCCGCCGAGTACGGGCTGGCCGTGACGCTCGCCTCGTCGTACGGCAGCAGCGTGACGATGACCCCGATGGAGCCGATGTAGAAGATGAGGATGCGCGCGGTGGTGGAGCGGATCGCCTTGCGCACGGCCTCCGCCGGGCGCGGCGCCTCGCCCGCCGCGATCGTGACCACCTCGGCGCCGCCGAACGCGAAGATCACCGTCAGGACGCTCGGCAGAACCGCGTACCAGCCCTCCGGCGCGAACCCGCCGTGCCCGAAGAGATTGGCCGTGCCGGGGGAGTCCGTACCCGGCAGCAGTCCCGCGACGGCCAGAACGCCCAGGCCGATGAAGGCGACGATGGCCACCACCTTGATCAGCGCGAACCAGTACTCCGCCTCGCCGAACGCGGCCACATGGACCAGGTTGGACGCGGTGAGCGCGACGAGAAGCACCAGGGACGCGACCCACGCGGGGACCGCGGGGACGAGATGATGCGCCAACTCGCCACCGATGACCGCCTCCAGCCCCACCGTCACCCACCACGAGTACGCGTAGAGCCAGCCGATCGCGAGCCCGCACCAGCTGCCGAACTCCCGCGAGGCGTAGTACGCGAACGAGCCGGTGCTCGGGTCCGCCACGGCCAGTTCGGCGAGCATCCGCATGACGAGGATGACCAGCAGACCCGCGAGGGCGTACGAGACCAGGGCCGCTGGGCCGGTGCTGCGGATGACCGTTCCCGACCCCACGAACAGGCCCGCGCCGACCACCCCGCCGATGGCGATCATGCTCATCTGGCGGTTCCGCAGGCCGCGCTTGAGACCGGATTCGCCGCCGGTGTCCCCGGGGACGGTGTCGGAGCCGGGGGTGGCGGACGGCCCGCCGGTACTCCGGGGGCGTGTCTCCGTGGCGAGGGAGCGAGGCGCCGCCTCGGTCGGTGGTGTCTGGTGGGGTGCTGCCGGGTCCCGGGTCATGCCGCCTCCCATAACTCGATCGATCGATCGATTGGCTCGGGCCAAGGTAGGGCCAGAATTGAGCCAGGACAAGGCTTCTCGCCGAGGGAATCCTGAGGGAGCGTACCCATGGTTACCTCTTGATCGTTCCTTCGGTGAGGCGTGGGAGGTGCGTGAGGTTGTCGTTGAGAGGTGCCGGGAGGGTGAAAGCGTTGCGCTGCGCCGGGCCCCGCCCTACGCTATCGATCGATCGAGCGAGATCGTGCCTCCGTCAGCGGGCACGCCGGCCGCCAGCCCGAGGAGCATCGTGGACGTCCCGCACATCATCCACGCCGCGCCGGTGCACTTCGACGAACTCGACCTCAACGGCCATCTGCACAACACGCGTTACGCCCTGCACGTCGAACGCGCCACGACGGCGGCCTTCGCCGAAGCTGGATACGACACCGGGGGCGGCGCGGAGCGCCATCCCGACCTGCGCTACGTCGTGCGCCAGTTCGCCATCGAGTTCCAGGCCCCGGTCGACGGCGCGACCCGGCTCACCGTCGACCTGTGGCTGACGCATCTGGGGCGTACGAGCATGGTGTGGCGCTTCCGCGTCCGGCAGGGCGACGACCCGCTGCCCCGGGCCACCGGCACCCGCACCCTCGTCAAGATCGACCCGGACGGGCGTCCGTCCCCGTGGTCCCCCGCGATGCGGGCCTGGTGGGCAGCGCTGCGCGACGGGGTGGTTGAGGCGCGTACGTGAGCTTGATCGTCGGGCGTCGCGCGGACGCGTGAGGAGGGTGTCCGCCGTGCGGCGGTCGATCTTCTCGCTGAGCGGTCGGCCCGCTGCCTGTCGGGGTGCTCTTCGCGGCAGTGGCGCGTAACGCCCTCCGGTCCGTGGTGGTGGCCCGTGAAGCGGTATGCCCTGATCGGTGGCCGGGGCTGCTGCGGCGGCGTGTGCCGCACGATCATTGCGCGGGCTCGTACGGCGTCGCCTCCCGTGGGGGCCTTCTCCTGTGTCTCGTCGGGGCCTGTATGTCGTCCGTCGGGCGCCGCCTGCTGTCATTCGCGCGGCTGCGGAATACCTGCGTCCGACCCTATTGTTTACAATTCAACTAACCGTCTCCGTGGCTCACCCGCATCCCCAAGCCGCAGGCCACGACGTCGTCACCAGCCAGAAAGGGCAGCACCATGGCTTCGACCCTCGACATCCGTCGCGCTGACGAGCGCTTCCACACCCGGGCCGGGTGGCTGGAGTCCCACCACTCCTTCTCGTTCTCCCGCCACTGGGACCCCGACAACACCCACTTCGGGCTGCTGCTCGTCTCCAATGACGACATCGTCGCGCCGGGTACCGGTTTCGACACTCATCCGCATCGCGACATGGAGATCGTCACCTGGGTGCTCGACGGCAGCCTCGTCCACCAGGACTCCGAGGGACACAACGGTGTGATCTACCCGGGCCTGGCTCAGCGGATGAGCGCCGGCACCGGCATCCTGCACAGCGAGAAGAACGACTCGTGGACGCTGACCGGCAAGCCCGAGCACCAGGACCCGGTCCACTTCCTCCAGATGTGGGTCATCCCGGACGAGGCCGGCATCCGCCCCGGTTACGAGCAGCTCGACATCAACGACGAACTCGCTCGCGGAGGCTGGACCACCCTGGCCTCCGGCATGTCCCAGCATGCCGACCGGCGGGCGATCGGCATCCGCCAGAAGCACGCGGCACTGCACGTCAGCCGCATGCGCCCCGGTGAGACGCTCCAGACCGTCACCGCTCCGTTCGCGCACCTCTTCGTCGCCCGGGGCAGCATCGAGCTGGAGGGCGCCGGCCCCCTGACCACGGGAGACGCCGCACGCATCACGCGCGCCGAAGGCCAGCGCGTCACCGCCGGCCCGGAGGGCGCGGAGGTCCTGATGTGGGAGATGACGGCCGCTGTCTCGATGGGGTGAGTGGCGGCGCGTGCGGCGGCCGATGGAGGACGGGGGCTGCGCCGACCCTGTCGTTTCCTGCACGGTGGAGGCGCAGCACCTGGAGGACGCCGTGACCTGGGCCGCGACACGGCTCCGTCAGGAGATCCGGGTGGGCCTTGCCCGTGTCGAGGTCGAGATGAAGGAGTTCGGCTGAACTGAGTGGTGGTGCTTGCCAGGAGCGCGAGGCTTCGCCCCCTGGCGAGCCCGACCGCAATTCTGACGGGTGGCCTGGAGCGCGGGCGCACAAGGGTATCGACTTCCGCCGACAGCACAGGCGTTGAAGCACCCGCCACGACGCGCGCATCGTTCCGCAGGCCCTGAGCGGCCACCACGCCGAGGTCACGGCAAGATCTCCGGCGTACTGCTACGTGATCATTTCCGCGCCGATTTCCCCAACACCGCCTATCATGAACAGTTGTTCACTGTGGCGGCTCTCTGCGCCGTCCTGGGACTTCTCCCCGACACCCACGGCACATGAGGTGATGGACTGGCAGGAAGGGAAACGCGTCGTCCACGCGGGTGCCGTGCGGGGCCGAACGCCCTTGCCAGTGGTGGTCGCCGACAGCCCGCGCCGTCGCGCTGTGATGGCGCTCGACGGCCCGGCGAAGCTTACACGAGCGTGGGCGCTCCTCTGGACACCTCATTGAGGGCAGGAGCGTGGGCCCGCCGGTCCGCGTCCCGCTGCCGATCGTGTGGGGTGATACCGGACGGATGACGACGCCACCCGCAACGGACCCTGTGACCCAACGAAAGAGCCCTTGAGGGCCCGCCCTCACCGACCGACCAAGGAGATGCGCTTCCATGAGCACCGCCTACGCCGTATCCGCCCCGATCGAGCAGCCCGTCACCACTACACTGCCGGCGCACAGCGATGAACGCTCCGACGCCGCCGTCCTCTTCCTGCGCCCGTCCCACATAGCCGGCAAGTCGCCCTCGGACGCGGTCTACGAGGCCGCGCACGAGACGCACCGCCGCTTCCGTCACGGCGCCTACTCCGTGCAGTGCCCGACCTGCAACGCCGCGGCCGGGGAACTGTGCGTGGCGCGCCGGGCCGTGCACGCGGCCCGGCGGAAGCTGTACCGCCAGGACTTCAACAGAACCGTGCTGGCTCCCCTCCCCGTGGCGCGGGCCGGATGAGCGCGGCAGCGCGACTGCGCGGGCCGTCGTCTGCTCCAGCGGCAACGCGCCGGGAAATTCCCTGCGTCGACGAGGGAGGCGCGGGCGCCGGCCAGGCCGTCGGCGGCCTGCTGGTGGGGCTGGAGGTGAGCGGTGCCACCAGCCGCAGGCGTTCGGCCAGGTCGGCGTGCGCGGCCTGCGTGTCTTGGAGGTCGAGCCGGCGGCGGCCGCGCAGTCCGGGTGCGCGGCCTGTGTTTCGGAAGGGCTACTCGGCCAAGGCCGCGTCAACGGCTGCCTCCGCGTGCAGCCGTGCCGTGGGGAAGACCGGCACGGGGCTGTCCTCCGCGTCGATGAGGAGCTCGATTTCGGTGCAGCCCAGGATGATGCCTTCTGCTCCCGCTGCGACGAGGTCCTTGACGATCTGCTGGTAGGCCCTGCGCGAGTCCTCTCTCACCATGCCGAGGCAGAGCTCTTCGTAGATCACCCGGTGCACGAGCGCGCGTCCCCTGGCGTCCGGCACGCATACGTCCAGTCCGCCGGCCTGGAGGCGGGCGCGGTAGAACTCCTGCTCCATCGTGAACGCGGTGCCGAGCAGGCCGACCCGGCGCAGGCCCGCGGTCCGCACGGCGTCCGCCGTGGCGTCGGCCAGGTGCAGCAGGGGGACCGAGACGGCCGCCTCGACCTGATCGGCGACTTTGTGCATGGTGTTGGTGCAGATCAGCACCATGTCGACGCCGGCCCTTTCCAGGGACCGGGCAGCCGCTGACAGGATCTCACCGGCCTCGGCCCATTTTCCCTGGGCCTGCAAACGCTCGATCTCCGCGAAGTCCACCGAGTACAGCACACACTTCGCCGAGTGCAGCCCGCCGAGCCGATGGCGCGTGAACTCATTGAGCAGCCGGTAGTACTCCGCGGTCGATTCCCAGCTCATGCCCCCGATCAGCCCGATCGTCTTCATCGCTGCCTCCTTGCCGTCGTCTCCATGCAGGGAATGCTGCAAGAGCGCGAGCCTCAAATCAATTCAAGAAATTCTGAGGAAAACCAGAAGGATTCCTTATGAAGACGTGTCAGGGGCGTACGGTGTCCGCGCCGGCTCGCGGCCGGCAACGGCTCGGTCGTCCCCGCGCTGCCCAACCGGGTACGGCGCGGCCTTACCGGGTTCCTTGCAGAAAGCCCCGGCGTTCACGCCGGGGATGAACGCATCTCAAGACTGCTCTGACGTGCACTTCAGAGCGGACGTTTCTGTTGCTCGATGTACTGGCGGACGATCTCCAACGGTGCTCCGCCGCACGATGCGGAGAAGTAGGAGGGCGACCACAGGTGCCCGTGCATGATGGTGTGGTTGATGTCGCCGGTGAACTCCGGTCGTATCCGGCGGGCGGAGACGCCCTTGAGGCTGTTGACCAGCTTGGAGACGGCGACCTTCGGCGGGTAGTGCACCAGCAGGTGGACGTGATCGTGTTCGCCGTTGAACTCCTTCAGCTCCGCCTCGAAGTCCTCGCAGCCTTGCGCACGATCTCTTCGCAGCGCGTCAGCATCTCGTCGTTGAACACCCGCGA
>NZ_JCANQV010000076.1:0-22945 GCF_059553635.1 Candidatus Streptomyces philanthi | reverse complement strand
CCGTTCGGCCCCTTCCTCCCCCGCGGTCCCGCTCGGTACTACTGACTCCGCGCGGAGCGCCGCCGGGCCGGCGGCGCACGGACGGGACCGCCGCACGGGCGGGGACGACGAAGGGGAGCGGCCGACCGTGATCACCGTTGTGGGGCACGCGGATCTCACCACACAGACACTGGAACACCTGGAGACCGGACTGCCGGGGCGCCTGGCACGCTCCGCCGTCCGCGCCTCCGCCGGGATGGTGCGTGCCGGGCAGGGGCTGCCGCTGGCCTTCGGCCGCGCGGCCCACGCGGCGGGACTGCCCCTGACGGTGGTGCTGCCCGCACAGGGCTCGATGCCCGTGCCGCTGCCCGGCGCGGACCGGACCGCGGCCGGTGAGCTGCTCGTGCTCGCCGCGGACGTCCGGCTCCTGGAGTACGACCCGGCCGACCGCGACGCCTGCCGGGCCGCCGACGAGCGGCTGGTGTCCTCCTGCTCCGGCCTGTTCGCCGTCTGGGACGGCTCGCCCACCGACGGCCACGACGCCACGGCCCACCTGGTGGCCTTCGCCCGCAGCCGGTCCATCGCCACCGAGGTGCTGTGGAGCCACGACTTCGCGCGCCGCGGCCCCGCACCCGTCGGAGCACGGGTGTGAACGCTCACGGACGGTGGAGCGGCGGCACCGGGGCGTGACACGGCGGGGGAGCGGCGCGGCGTCCGCCGCCCCGTTCGGGATGCCGAATCCCCTGGCACGTGGGCCAATGGAGTGACAGAAGGGACGCGCGGTGCCCTCGTGCGTCCGCGGGCACACGTCACCGAGGAGGTTCACCGTCATGACTTCTGCGGTACATCTGCTGACCGTGCTCTCGCCCGGACACCGTGAACGCCTGATGGGCCTGGCCGAGGACGTGTACTTCCCGCAGGACGCCCGGATCTTCGAGGAGGGCGGCCCCGCGGACAGGTTCTGGGTCATCCGCACCGGCATGGTCTCCCTCGACCTGAAGGTCCCCGAACGCCTCCCCGCCATCGTCGGGACGCTGGGGGTCGGCGATCTCCTCGGCTGGTCCTGGCTGTTCCCCCCGCACCGCTGGGACTTCGGCGCCGAGGCGTTCAGCGCGGTCCGCGCCCACGAGTTCAAGGCGCCCGCCGTACGGGCCCTGTGCGAGGAGGACACCTCACTGGGCCTGGCACTCACCCGCGCCGTCGCGGAGATCCTCGCCCACCGCCTGGAGGCGTCCCGCACCAAACTCGTCGAACAGTACGTACGCCACGGTGGCCCGCCGGTCCTGTAAAGGCTGTCCCACCCGCCCCCGGTGCCCCGCGCCCGCCGCGCGGGGCACCGGCACGCCGTGCCGTCAACACCGGCGGCCCGTACGGCCACCCGTAACGGGCCACGATGCGGACCGGCCCCTCCGGCGGGGTATGCGCTCCCCGACACACCGGTGGCAGGCCCCGCCTGCCGCGTACCCGACCCGGCAGGAGCGCCGTATGACAGCAGACCGCCACGGACACCCGATGACCGGCACCGGGGCCGACGCCCTCACCCACTACGAACAGGCCGTGGACGACCTGCTGTTCTTCCGTCCCCGGGTCGCGGACACCGCGCGGGCGGTCCTCGACGCCTCACCCCGTTCGGTCATGGGCCAGGCACTGATCGCCTACCTGGGCGTACTGGGCACCGAGGAGAAGGCCGCCGCCACCGCACGCGACGCCTTCCTCCGCTTCCGCGCCGGTCTCGACCTCCACGGCCTGACGCCCCGCGAACGCATGCACCTCGCCGCCGCCGGGGCCTGGCTCGACGGCGACCTGCACCGCGCCGGCCACGTCCTCGGGGAGCTGACCGTCGCCTTCCCCCGCGACGCCCTCGCCCTCTTCGCCGGGCACCAGCACGACTTCTTCACCGGGGACGCCCAGCGCCTGCGCGACCGCGTCGGCGGCGCACTGGACGCCTGGGACGAGGACGACCCCCACCACGGCCCCCTCCTCGGCATGTACGCGTTCGGCCTGGAGGAGACCGGGCACTACGAACGCGCCGAGGAGACCGGACTCGCGGCCGTCGCACGGCACCCGCACGACGTCTGGGCCCTCCACGGCGTCGTGCACACCTACGAGATGCGGGGCCGCTTCACCGACGGCATCCGCTTCCTCGACACCCGCACCGACGACTGGTCGAGCGGCACCCTGCTCACCGTCCACAACTGGTGGCACTACGCCCTCTTCACCCTGGAGACCGGCGACACCGGCAGGGTCCTGGACATCTACGACTCCGCGATCCACCACGCCGGCTCCAAGGGCGCGGCGATGGAACTCATCGACGCCGCCGCCCTGTTGTGGCGCCTCCACCTCGCCGGGGACGAGCAGAGCACCCGCTGGGCCCGCCTCGCCGACGCCTGGGACGGCCGCGACGACGGCCCCCACTACGCCTTCAACGACGTCCACGCCGCCATGGCGTACGTCGGCTCCGGCCGCCTCGACCGGGCCCGGCGCCTCGTCCAGGACCGGGAGACCTGGCTGACGGCGCGGCCCGCCGTCGCCAACCGCACCATGACGGCCGAGACCGGACTGCCGGTCTGCCGCGCCCTGATCGCCTACGGGGAGGGCGACCACGACCGCGCCGCCGACCTGCTGCTGCCCGTCCGCCACCGCCTGCACGCCTTCGGCGGCAGCCACGCCCAGCGCGACGCCGTGCAGCGCACCCTCGTCGAGTCCGCCCTGCGCGCCGGCCGAACGGAGCTGGCCCGTACGCTGCTGAGCGAGCGCATCCAGCTGCGCCCGGTGTGCCCGTACAACTGGTCGGCCAAGGCCCGGCTGGAGGAGCAGCTCGGCGCCCCGGCGCGCGCCGCCGCCGCCCGCGAACGCGCCACCGCCCAAGCCGCGGGCTGAGCGGACGGGACCGGTCCGCCGAGGGGGATTCCCGGCCTCCCCGCGGCGGACCGGTGGTGTACGGCGGACGGCGCCACCGGCGCGACTGCGGGCCCGTCACCGCCGCCGGCCGTGACCGCTCCGGTGGGAGATCCGGGCGAAGTTGACCGACCGTTTATCGGGAGTTGAACGGTTCTGTCTAGCCTCACGGCGTTCCGTACGTTCCCCGTTGCCTCCTCGTGGAAAGCAGGGACTCCCATGCGCCGAACAGCACTGGTCGCCGGTTGCGCGGCCACCACGGTACTGATCGCCCTCGGCCAGACCACCGCCCACGCGTCCCCCCTTCCGGACCGCACGGCCCCCGGGCAGGTGGTCGGCACCGCCACCAACCACACTCCCTCCGCGCAGGCCGACGCCTACTGGACCCCGAAGCGTCTCAAGAACGCCGAACCGATGCCCGCGCCCCGGCTGAGCGCCGCCCCGTCGCCGCACAGACCCGAGGCCAAGACCGGGAAACCCCGACTCGTCCCGGCCGCCACCCCCGACGGCACCGCGCGCGCCCGCGTCAAGGCGAACGCCAGCGTCTGGGTCACCGTCGGCCGGCTGGTCTTCACCGTGCCGGGCAAGGGCGACTACATCTGCACCGCCAACGTCGTCAACAGCAACAACCGTGACGTCATCGCCACCTCCCGGCACTGCGTCATGGACATCGACAGCGGCAAGACGTACGAGAACTTCCGCTTCGCGCCCTCCTACGACCGCGGCAAGGCCCCCTACGGCTGGTGGAACTGGCGCTCCATGGGCTGGCGCGTCGACGACAGGACCGCCGGCGGCGACAACGCGTTCATCGTCCTCACGACAGGAGGCAACGACAACCGGCACGTCCAGGACGTGGTCGGCGGTTCCGGGATCGGCTTCAACCAGGACACCCACAACTACGCGCACGCCCTCGGCATACCCGGCGACAAGGACTACGCCGTGTGGTGCGAGGGCATGCCCTACGACGCCCAGCAGGGCGGGGTGAGCCTCAAGAACTGCAACGGCCTGTCCGGCGGGGCCAGCGGCGGCCCGTTCGTCGTCAACTACCAGGACTCCGACGGCTCGGCCGTCCAGACGGGCAGCTACATGGGCTCCTGGGGCGACGCCTACTGGGCCTACTACCGCGACGCGGCCTGGCAGGTCTACAACGGGGCACAGAACGCCTGACGCCAGGGGGCCGCGGCAACGACGCCGCGGCCCCCTGTGCCACGGAAAGCGCCGTCCGGAAGGGAGCGCGGCGGGCGGACGGCACACCGGGACACGCGCCACCGGCCTCACCCGTACAGAACCTGAACGGACGGCGGGAGAACGAGCGTTCCGTGCCACAACTCTTGACGGCACCGGGAGCCGTCGCGACAGTGGGGTGCCCGTCCCCCCACAGCAACGGGAGTGCACCGTGATCTCACGCAGAATCTTCCTGACGGGCGCCGCGTCGGCCGCCGCCGTACTCACCGCCCGCCCCGCGTCGGCCCGCGACCGTGTCCCGCACGGCCGTGCCGCACCGGAGACCTGCGAACTCGCCCTGCGCAACGCCTCGATGCAGGGCACGGTGCGTGCCTATGTGACCGGACGGGAAGAAGGCAGCGGCCACTGGTTGCTGCTCCGGTCCGACGGCAGCGTCCACCGCCTCGAATCCCCCTCCGCCCCGGGCACACCCCTGCCCGTCGACTGCGCCATCCCGCTCGGCCCCGCCGGCTCCGCGCCGAAGGTGCTGACACTGCCGCGGATGTACGGCGCCCGCGTGTACTTCGTCCTGGACGCCACGCTCGACTTCCTCGTCAATCCGGGCCCCGAGCTGGTGGAACCGTCCTACGTGACGCCCGAGGACCCGAACTACGCCAAGACCTGGTCGTTCTGCGAGTTCACCTTCGACCCCCGGCAGCTCTACGCCAACATCAGCTATGTCGACCTGGTGACACCCCTCCCCATCGGCCTGACCCTGGAGGGCGACGCCACCCACACCGTGGCGCCCCTGCCGCAGCACGCCGTCGACAAGATCGCCTCGGGGCTCGCGGACCAGGCGAAGACCGACGGCGCCCCCTGGGACCGGCTCGTCCTCCGCGACGGCTCGGGAAAGGTCCTGCGCGTGATCTCCCCGCAGAGCCTGATGGCCCCCTACACCGACCGCCCGGACCAGATGCCCTTCCGGGACTACTGGAACGGCTACGTCGACCGGGCCTGGGAGAAGTACCGCACGACCGACCTCCGCATCGACCTCCAGAACGGCAAGGGAGCACTCGCCGGACGCGTCACCGGCGACACCCTCACCTTCCCCGGCGGCCACACCTTCACGAAGCCGTCGTCCCTGGACATCTTCACCTGCGACCACGGCCCGTTCGCCAACGACCCCGGGGCCCCGGACGACAAGAAGGCCCTGCTCTCCCGCCTGGCCGCCGGCTTCAACCGCAGCGTCATGCTCACCCACGCCCAGCAGCCGAACGGCACGACCAGCGCCGACTACTACCGCGACGCGACCACCAACCACTGGTCGCGTCTCGTGCACGCCCACTCCCCGATCGGCTACGCGTTCCCGTACGACGACGTACGCCCCGACGGGCAGCCCGATGTCTCGGGCGCGGCCCAGGACGGCAACCCGCGCCGCTTCACCGTGAGCGTCGGAGCGCCGGGCGCCTGAATCCGCGGCGGAGCGGACGACGCGGGCCGGCCGGACCCCGCAGGGCCCGGCCGGCCCCCGGTCAGTCGTCGATGTCGGCGGTGCAGACCGCCGGGCGGCCGGGAGCGGGCGACTTCCCCTGCGCCAGCGTCTTGCGGTCGTCCAGCAGGATGCGGCAGCTGGCGGTCTGCCCCTCGGGCGGGGTGACCGTGATCTTGGCCGGGCGGTGGGCGGCCAGAATCACCTCCTGTGACCAGTGGCTGCCGCGGATGCCCTTCTTCGTGTGCTCCCTGACGCTGGTGTCCTTCCAGACATAACGGCTCGCGGTGTCCTGATAACGCACCGTGAAAGGCCCGTCGCCGCTGGTCCCGGCGCGGTAGGTGATCGACCACGCCTTCCCGGTCAGACCGTCCCAGGGGCGGGAATCCGACATGGCGAAGACACCGATCCCGGCGACGAACAACGCTCCGAGCACCAGGCCCAGACAGCAACCACCGGTGGTGCGTGACACGGGACACCTCTCTCTTTCTCCTGCGGAACACTCTCAAGGGAACAACGGGTTCCGGCCGTATCCGTCGCTCCGAAGGAGCAAAACAGCATCCGTCTCAGGTCGTACACGGAGCCCGCGGGTCCGCCGCAGTGGCCACCCCGACCGGCGCGGACGCGGACATGACGGCCCTACGCCCCGGGGACGGGCGCGCCCTGCGAGGCACCGCGGAACCAGTGGGGCGCCGGGGCACGTCACGTGCAGGAGTTCTGCACCCGATCGGAGAGGACCTTGCTGTGAAGGCTACGGAACCCGGGCGTGTACCGCGCCGGACGGCACTGCTCGCGGGCGTCGGAGGGGCGCTGGCCGTGGCGGGCCCCTGGGCGGGGACGGCACACGCCGGGCAGCCACGGCGGGACCCGGCCGCCGGGCGGCTGCGCGCACTGGAGCGCGCCCACTCCGCCCGCCTCGGTGTCCACGCCTGCCACATGATCACCGGCAGATCGGTGGCCTACCGGGCCGACGAGCGGTTCCCCCTCTGCTCCACCTTCAAGACACTCGCCGTCGGCGTCGTGGGGCGGCCCGCCGGAAACGGACTTCCCGGGCACTCCCCCATTTCGGTGGATGCCGAAGTGTGTGTCCCCTACCGTCATCCGCATGAACACGCCATCTCCCACAGGTCACCGCAGTACGTGGCAGTCACCCGTCCCCCATCCGTCCCGGGGAAGGGCCGCCGCACGGCGTGATGCGGCGTGACGCCGGGGGAGATGCTGGCCGTGTTCTGCGCGGGGGCCGGTGCCGGAGCCGTCAACACCGTCGTCGGCTCCGGCACACTGATCACCTTCCCCGTCCTGCTCGCCACCGGGCTGCCGCCCCTCACCGCCACCGTCTCCAACGCCCTCGGCCTGATCCCCGGCTCCATCAGCGGGGCCATCGGCTACCGGAGCGAGCTGCGCGGCCAGGGCCGGCGGGTCCGCAGGCTCGTCGTCGGCGCCCTGCTGGGCGGCCTCGGGGGCGCCACACTGCTGCTGATGCTGCCCGCCACGGCGTTCGAGGCGATCGTGCCGGTCCTGGTGGGACTCGCCCTCGTCCTCGTCGCGTTCCAGCCCCTGGTGGGCAAGGCCGTGCGCCGCCGCCGCGAACGGTCCGGCCGCCCCGCCCACCGCGACGGCGGCCCCCTGCTGTTCACCGGCCTGACCCTCGCCAGCGTCTACGGCGGCTACTTCGCCGCGGCGCAGGGCATCCTCTACATGTCCCTGATGGGCATCCTCCTCGACGAGCCCCTGCAACGCCTCAACGCCGTCAAGAACGTCCTGGTCAGCGTGGTCAACGGCATCGCCGCGCTGTTCTTCCTCTTCGTCGCGGACTTCGACTGGACCGCCGTCGCGCTCATCGCGGTCGGCTCCGCGCTCGGCGGCCAGCTCGGCGCCCGGGTGGGCCGCCGCATCCGGCCCGCGGCCCTGCGCGCCCTCATCGTGACGATCGGCTCCGTCTCCCTCGTCCAACTGCTGCTCCGCTGACCGGAAACCGCCGCCCGGTACGCACGCACGGGCGGCGGGCCGGGCGCGGGGGACCACCGCGTAACGGCGCGCGAGCGCGGCCACCTCCCCGGCCAGGGCCTCCCGCAGGCCGGGCGGGCCGAGCACCTCCGCCTCCGTCCCGAGCCCGAGCAGATCACCGACCGCGACGGCCTGCGCCTCGACCGGCATCTCCACCTCCACCCACCCCTCGCGGTCGGGCGGACCGGCCGTCTCCAGGGCCCGTACGCCCGCCGCGCCGAACCGCGCGGGCAGCATCCGCCGGGCCCGCGGCGAGATCCGCAGCCGCGCGCTCCCCTGGAAACGCGCCTCCTCCAGACGACGGGAGGACTCCGCCCAGTGCGCGGCCAGATCGAACCCGTCCGGCCGCGCGAAGCCCTCGTCCGTGACGTCGACGTCCAGGAGACGCGACACCCGGTAGGTGCGCACCGCCTCGTCCGAGCCCGCCACCAGGTACCAGATACCGCCCTTGAGGACGAGGCCCAGCGGCTCCAGCGCCCGGCGCACCTCCCCCTTCCACCGCCGGTAGTGGACCCGCAGCACCCGCTGCTCCCACACCGCCCGCGCCACGTCCGCCAGGAACGGGACCGGGTCCGCGTCCCGGAACCACGCCGGAGCGTCCAGATGGAACCGTTCCTGCACACGCCGGGACCGGTCGGCCGCCCCGGCCGGGAGCGCGGCCCGCAGCTTCAGCTGCGCCGTGGCCAGTACGGCGCCGAGGCCCAGCTCGCGGGCCGCGCCGGGCGCCCCGGCGAGGAAGAGGGAGTCGGCCTCGGCACCGGTGAGACCGGTCAGCCGGGTCCGGTACCCGTCCACCAGCCGGTAGCCGCCGGCCGGCCCGCGGTCGGCGCACACCGGGACGCCCGCCGCGCCGAGCGCCTCGATGTCCCGGTAGACGGTGCGGACGGACACCTCCAGCTCCGCGGCGAGTTCCGGGGCCGTCAGCCGCCCGCGGTTCTGGAGGAGCAGAAGCAGGGAGAGAAGCCGGTCGGCACGCATACGCCCATTGTGGATTCCGTACCTGACAGAAGATGTCAGGTACGCCGTCCAGGCTGATCACACACCGCACGGAACCTGTCGCGCGGCCGATCGAAAGGACTTCCCCATGACCGTACGGACCACCGGCCACTTCACCTACGCGAGCTGGGACGAGCACCCCCTCGGCCCGGACGCGACACACCCGCGCCTCGCCCGCGCCTCCGTCACCAACGCCTACTCCGGCGGCATCGAGGCCCCCGCCACCACCTGCGCTTACACCATCGTCTACGCGACGGAGAAGACCGGCACCTTCACCGGCCTCCAGATGTTCTCCGGCACCCTCGACGGCCGCGCCGGAACCTTCGTCGTCGAGGAACGCGGCTCCTTCGGCGCCGACGGCACCGTGCACTGCGCCTTCGAGGTCGTACCGGACACCGGCACCGGCCCCCTGACCGGCCTTAGCGGCACCGGCCACTACACCGCCGTACACGGGGCGTCCTCCACTCCGTACACCTTCACGTACGAACTGGGCTGACCCGGGCACACGGCCTGCGGCGCCGGGTGCGTGGCTTCCCTGGCGCCGGCCGGCCGCTCGTCGGCGCCCCCCTCTGGCCGGCGCATGCCACCGAAGGATGTACGGCCGTTTCCTCCGCGTGGACGACGTGCACGCCCCGGCGGCGGGCGAGGCTGGAAAACGTCCGAGGCGGTGGGCCCCGGACCGTGCCCGGCGCAGGTACCGGGCCTCCTCGACCCCAGCCGGAACCGGAAGCCCCATGCCCGAACTGCGCCTTCACACCCCCGCGTCCGCACCGCCGCCCCGCAGAGCGGGGGCCGTGGCACGGGCGTTGGGCGGTGGTCTCGTCATGGCCGTGGCACTCGGCGTCGGCACCGGGGCGGGCCCGGCCCTCGCCGACGCCGTCGGGGCCGGCGGCCTGACGGCCCGGCTGATCCCGGCGGCACTCGTCACCGTCGTGGCCGTCCCCCTGACGCTTCGCGTCGCGCGCCCCCGCACACTCGGGTTCGGCGGTGCCGGAACGGGCCTGCGGGCCTTCCTCCTCGGCGTCGGAGTGACGACCGCGGCGGCGGGACTCGTACTCGGCGCGGGCACGGCCATGGGCCTGCTGGTCTGGGCCCGGCCCGACCCCGCGGCCCTCGTCCGCTTCGTCCTCTCCAACGCCGTGATCGCCCTCCTGCTCGAAGCCCTGCCGGAGGAAACCACGCTACGGGGCTACACCTGGACGTCCCTGCGGGAGAGGTACGGCACCACGGCCTCGGCCCTGGGCACCACGGCCGTCTTCCTCCTGGTACCCGGCACCTCGACCCTGGTACAGGCCGTGACGGCACGTCTGACCGGCGACGAACCGCCACCGGTCGGCCCGGCCCCCGCCGGACAACACCCCCTCGACTACCTCGTCCTCCTCACCGTCTTCGGCCTGACACTCATCGCCGCCAGAACCGCCACCACCAGCGCCCCCCTGTGGGCCGCCATCGGCACCCACCTGACCTTCCTGACCGTCAACCGCATCGTCCTGGAAGGCGGCACGCGTCACGCCGGCCTCTCCGCGGAGCTGAGGGCACCGGAGGCGGTGCTTCTCGTCCCGGCATATCTGCTGGTCGCCACCGCGGGGTTCGTCGCGTACGGGCGCATCGCGCGGCGTGCCGCACGTGCGCGGTGAAGGTGATGGGGGAGCCGGGGCGTCCGTCCGTCGGCTCCGTACGGTCTTGAACCGGGTGAAGCCGTCCGAGGGCGGTGAGTTGGCGGGCCACGATCCTGGTCACACGCCCTGGTGCCGGCCGGCGAGGCGCTGTCCGTTCAGGCGGGCATTCCCTCCACCACGGAGAGCACAGTGGGGGTGGGGAGCACCCGGGTGAGGCGCAGGCCCGCCGCCTCGAAGAGGGCGGCGAAGTCCGCTTCGGTGCGTTCGCGGCCCGTGAGGGACGTCATCATCATGAGGTCCACGGTCTTGGCCTGGTGGGGCGCGTTGCCCGGGGGCACCACCGCGTCCAGGACGAGGACGCGGCCTCCCGGCCGTAGCGCCCGGCGGCAGTGGGAGAGGAGGGCGACGCTGCGTTCGTCGTCCCAGTCGTGCAGGATGCGCTTGACGAGGAGGATGTCGCCGGACGGTACGGCGGTGAAGAAGTCCCCCTCGGCCAGGGTCCACCGTCCGGCGACGGCCTCCTCGGCGTCCAGGCGGTGACCCGTGAGGGCGTGCGGCTGGTCGAAGAGGACGCCGTCCAGCCGGGGATGGCGGCGCAGGACCTCCAGGAGCAGGCCGCCGCGACCGCCGCCGATGTCGACGACGGTGCCGGTGGCAGGGAAGTCGTAGGCGTCGGCGAGCGGCGCGTTCTCCCCGTCGGAGATCGCGGCCATACCGGTGTGGAACACGGCGGCGGTCCGCTCGTCCCGGGAGAAGTAGTCGAAGAACGGCATGCCGAAGATGCCCTCGAACGCGGAGGTGCCCTCGGTCAGACAGCGGGTCATCTCGTGGGCGGGCAGCCACATGGTGCGGTCGGTCAGCATCAGGACCGCGGCACGGGCGGAGTACGGGGCATCGCTGCGCAGCGCCTGGCCGGCCTCCGTCAACCCGAAGCGGCCCTGCTCGTCCTCCGCCACCACGCCCCGGGTGGCCAGGAGGCGCAGCACCCGGTAGAGGTTGCGCGCATCGGTACCGGTGGCGGCGGCGAGGTCGGCGGGGGAGCGGGGACCGTCGGCGAGATGGTCGGCGACCCCCACATCGGCTGCCGCGCGGAGGGCGGCGGAGGCGAGGAAGCCAAGGGCCTCGTCGACAAGGAAGGACGAGGAACGACGGGAGCGGGTGTCGGTGTCGGGGGCGGTACCGGTCCCTGTGGTGGGGGCGTCGGTGGTCTCGTCCGACGACGAGGTACGGGCGTCCTTGCCGCTGTTGGTGCCTCTGCCTTCGTCCTGCCGCATGTCGTCCTCCTCCTCGGTCCGCGCCCTGCCAGAGGGCGGACGCGTGACGAAACCAGGCTCCGGTCCGGGCGATCCGGTGAGGCGGCCCCTTGAGGCCCGCCCGCTTGTGAGGATGCCCCCGGTGATCGTGCCGAAGCACCGTGTCACCTGCTGGGCCGATGCCCGGTGGGTGCTGTCCGCCGTGGGGTGGGGGAGGGTGATGCGGCGTTCGGATAACCGGAATCCGTCTGTGCGTTCCGGGCGGCAACGATCGCGACGGGGTTGACGTGGACTGGCTAATGCCATTAGCTTCATGGCTACAGCAATTAACCCCTGGGGGCAGACATGACCGAATTCCTGACGCTCGACGGCGGGCGGCTCGCGTACGACGTGGCCGGTGACGGGCCGCTGATCGTGCTGGCCCATGGCATGGGGGACAACCGGGGCGCCTACCGTGAGGTGGCGGAGCGTCTCGTCGCGGCCGGGCTCCGGGTCGCCCGTACGGATCTGCGGGGGCACGGCGAGTCCGGCACGGGCTGGGACTCGTACACCCGCACCGACGTGGCGGCCGATCTGCTCGCGCTCGTCGCGCACCTGGGCGGGCCCGCCGTCATCGTCGGCCACTCGTTCGCCGGGGGCGCCGCCACCATCGCGGCGGCGCAGGAGCCCGAACTGGTCAGTGGCGTCGTCGAGATCGGCCCGTTCACCCGCGCCCAGAAGATGGATTTCGGCGCGCTGGTGTCCCACGCCCGGTACCGCAAGGGCATGGCGCTGCTCATGGGCGCCGGCCTCCTGCGCAGCGTCGGGCTGTGGACGCGGTACCTCGACCACGCCTGCCCCGGGGACCGGCCCGCAGGGTTCGACGACCACCTCGCGGCCCTGGAGGCCGACCTGCGCCGACCGGGCCGGATGGCCGTCGTCGCCCGGATGGGGATGGCCGCGCCCACCGACGCGGGGGCCAAGCTCGCCGACATCAAGTGCCCCGCCCTGATCGTCCAGGGCACCCTCGACCCCGACTGGGCCGACCCCGCGGCCGAGGCCGACGGCATCGTGGCGGAGATGCCCGCCGGACTCGGCCGGGTCGAGATGATCGACGGGGCGGGCCACTACCCCCATGTCCAGTTCCCCGCCGAGGTCTCCGCGGCCATCGCCGCCTTCGTCACGGTGGGCGCTCGTGGCTAGGGCAGCGCTCTCCGCGGACGCGGTGGTCGAGGTCGCGCTACGGCTCGTCGACGAGAAGACCCCGGCAGCGCTGACCCTGTCGGCGGTGGCCCAACGGGCCGGAGTGGCCACCCCCTCCCTCTACAAGCACGTACGCAACCTCGCCGAGCTGCGCGACCTCCTGTCCGCGCGGATCATGAACGAGATCGCGGACCAGGTCGGCGAGGCCGTACTCGGCCGCTCCGCCGACGAGGCGATCCGCGCGCTCATGGCGGCATGGCGCGCCTACGCCCACCAACACCCGCACCGTTACGCGGTACTCCTCCACAGCCCCGAGCCCCGGACGGCCGAGGCCGGAGCCCGCCTGATCAGCATCGTGCTCGCCACGCTACGGGCCTACGGCATGGCGGACTCCGAAGCGATCCACGCCGCCCGCTGCCTGCGCGCCGTCATCCACGGTTTCGCGTCCCTCGAAGCGCAACACGCCTTCCAACTCTCCGAGGAGACGGACAAGAGCTACGACCTGCTGACCCACATGGTGATCACGGGCCTGACCACGCCACGTTGACCGTGCCGGGACGGGGCGGCGGACGGTCCTCGTCGGCCGCGCACGAGGAGCCAAGGCCGGCACGGTGCCCTGCCGGGGAACGGTCAACCGGACGTTGCGGTGTCCAGGGACACCAGCCAGTCGACGAGGAGGCGATTGGTCTCCTCGGGGCGTTCCTGCTGGATGAAGTGGCCGCCGTTGTCGAGGATGTGTGAGGCGGAGAGAGCGGGCAGTGTGGTGGGGTACGCCTTGATGGCGTCGGTGAGCCAGATGGTGGAGGCGTCCAGGCCGCCGCCGATGAACAGGGACGGTTGGGTGAGGGGAGCACCGGCGAAGGCCGCCAGGTCCTCCCAGTCGCGGTCCATGTTGCGGTAACGGTTCAGGGCGCCGGTCATGCCGGTACGTTCGAACTCCCCGGCGTAGACGTCGAGGGCACGCTCGTCGAGCCAGGCCGGCGGACGGCCCGAGGGGAAGCGGTCGCGCAGCGTTCCGCCGCGGGCGACGAAGTGGGGGTCCGGGGCGCCGGGCGCGGGCATGGTGTCCGCGGACAGGGCGGCGTAGAAGCCGGCGAGCCAGCCGCGGACATCGGGTTCGATCTCCGCCTCGGCCCTGCCGGGCCGCTGGAAGTAGGAGACGTAGAACTCTTCCTCGCCGCCCATCCCGGCGAAGACCTCGCTGGGCCGCGGACCGCCGGGCGGGGTGTAGGGCACGCTCAGCAGTCCCACCGCCCGGAACACGTCGGGGCGCACGAGGGCGGAGGTGGCGGCGATGGTGGCGCCCCAGTCGTGCCCGACGATCACGGCGGACCGCTCGCCCAGCGCCTCCACCACGGCGGCGCTGTCCTCCACCAGCTCCAGCATCCGGTACGCCTCCGCCGCCTCGGGCCTGGACGAACGCCCGTAGCCGCGGACATCGACGGCCACCGCGCGATAGCCGGCGGCGGCCAGCGCCGGCAGCTGGTGGCGCCAGCTGTACCAGCACTCGGGGAACCCGTGGACGAGCAGCACCAGCGGCCCGTTCCCCCGCTCGACCAGATGGATACGGCCGGCCGGCGAGGGCACCGTCCGGTGCCTGGGGCCGGCGGTGGCGGTCTCGGGTGTCTCGGGCATGAGGCGTTCCTCTCGGAGCGTCGTGCGGGGAGCCGGTACGGGCGGGTGGTTCGGGCCGGTTGACGTGTGTTCCGTCACGGCGGCACCGGTGATCTATCACGGGGGACCGGGACGCACGAAGTCTGTTGCTGATTCGGCAACAACGGCCCGGACCTGTCGGGGACGACCGGTCAGACCGCGGTGCGGGCGGTGGCCGAGGCGAAGCCGAGCCAGGTGTGGCGGTTGCCCGCCCAGCACCAGCCGACCTTCGGCGCGTTGCGGTGGTCCCGGCCGTCGCGCCCGGTTCCGTTGCTGATCCACAGCGCGGGGGTCCGCGCGTCGAGCGCGCCGTTGTCCTTGCGCAGGCGCGAGCCGATCGTCATGAAGCAGTGGCCGCGCTCCAGCACCTCGGGCCGCTGGAGCACCCAGTGCATGCCCTCCGCGAGAAGCAGCGGGGAGCGGCCTTCGGCGGCGAAGGCGGGCAGCGCCTCGTCGGGACTCCAGTTCGCCAGATGGTCGCCCCGGTCCGGGCCCTGCACCACATAGACCGGCGAGTCGGGCACGTCCACGGACTCGATGGGGGAGAAGCGGTCGACATCGGCCATGTCCGTGACGACGAACCCGGCCTTCTCTCGGTGCCGGAGCAGGGGCGCTAGGGCGGACGGCGGTACCCGGTCCGGGTGGACGACGAGAAGCCCGCCGTGGCCACCGGCCTCCTCGGCGGCGGAAGCCAGGGAGCGCAGCTCCTCGGGCCGGAGATCCGCGAGTCCGTGCACTCCGAGAGCGATCAGCCGCTCCGCCTGGTCGGCGAGCGCGGGCAGGGTGGGCAGGGCGATGGGCATACGACTCCTCGGGAGACTGAACAGGTGCGCTGAACGAGGCCAGCGGGCCTGGAACGCCGCACAGCCCGGAAATGTTCCTCAACGCCCTGGCGGGGGACCGGGGAACGGTGTGGGAGGTGCGGTCGGGCGGGCCTCGCGCTCCCGCAAGAGCGTCTTTTCGGCCGGCACCGCTGGGGGCACGCATACCGGTCTGTGGGGTGGTGTTCGCCCTGTGGACATCCGGGGGACGGTTTCGGGGCGTGGTGACGGTGGCGGGCGCTCCGTACAGTGAGCCGGGGCCGTCCGCCGGTGTGCGTCCTCCGCGCACCCGCGCGTTCTGCCGTGGGCGGCGGTCCCGGGAACTGTTGGGCGAAACCGGAGCCGTCGAAGGGCACGTGTCGTGCGCAATCGTCTTTCCCCGTCCGTCCGTTGGATGTCGCTCGCCGCGGCGGCGACCGTCGTGGTGAGTGCCGCGGGAGCCGCCGGCCCCGCGCTCGCCGCGGGCTCCGGTACGCCGGAGATCTCGCTGTCGGCCGGCTATCTCTCGGGTGCGGTGGACGCCACCGGCGATCCCACCGTGACCGTGAAGGTGTCGCAGAGCGGCACCGAGGCGTCGCAGCTCAAGGTGGCGGCGGTGTCCAGTTCCAAGCCCTCCGTCGCGGGCACCGGGGACGTCACCGTCAGCGGAAGCGGTGCCTCCCGCCGGGTGACGGTGCGGGCGCGCGGCGTCGGCTACACCGACCTCGAACTCAAGGTCACCGGCAGTGGCGGGAAGACGGCCACCAAGACGCTGCACTACGCGGCGTCCGCGAAGGTCCGGCAGTCCGCGGACACCCGGTACTTCACCGGGTCCAGCGACGCGTCGGCCGCCGTCGACGCGGGCGGCGGCTATCTCGTCGTCGCGGACGACGAGTCCAATGTGCTGCGCCTCTACCGCCGGGACACCTCGGGTGCCCCGGTGAAGACCTGGGACTTCAGCGACAAGCTCGGTGTCTCCAAGGAGATCGACATCGAGGCGGGCGCCAGGGTCGGGAACACGATCTACTGGACCGGCTCGATGGGGAACAACAAGAGCGGCAAGTTCAAGCCGGACCGCTCCACGCTGTTCACCACCACCGTGACCGGTTCCGGCGCCGGAACCGAACTGAAGCTCGGCGGATCGTACAAGAACCTCCGTGCCGACCTCGTCGCATGGGACAAGGCGCACGGCGACCGGTACGGCTTCGCGGAGGGCACCGCCGAGGGGCAGGAGCCCAAGCAGATCGACGGGTTCAACGTCGAGGGGCTGGAGTTCGCGCCGGGTTCCACCACCACCGCCTACATCGGCTTCCGCGCGCCGCTGGTACCGCCGAAGGACGGCGGCAAGGCACTGCTGGTGCCGGTCACCAACATCGACAAGGTCGTCACCGGCAAGCGCGCCACCTTCGGCACACCCGTCGAACTCGACCTCGGTGGCCTCAGCGTCCGCGACATCCGCAAGAACGCCGCCGACCAGTACCTCATCGTGGCCGGATCGTGGGCCGCCGAGGACAACAGTGCCCCGTACGCGCTCTACTCCTGGGACGGCGTCCCCGGGCACGCGCCGGCCAAGGTGCGCGCGCTGCCCACGGACGACCCCGGCGGCTGGGAGGCCGTGGTGGAGGTGCCCGACCTGACGGACCCCACGGCCCGCGCCCAGGTCATCGCCGACTGCGGCTCCGCCGACCTCTACGGCGACGGCACCGACGCCAAGGACCTCGACCACGACGAGTGGAAGAAGTCCCGCGCCACCTGGTTCACGGTGGGGACGTCCGCCCGGCGCTGATGCGCGGTGAGGGAAATTCCCGCAGCGTGAACCGCCCGTGCACCGCGCCGTGGAACGGTGCGCGGGTACGGCAGGGAAATAACGGCGTTGACAGCGCCCGGGGGCGAAGCGACGATTTCTCCGTCGCACCACTCTTCGTTCTCCGGCGTCCGGCGGAATGCACCGCCCCTTCCCGGCTCCTCCGCGGCCGCATTCCGCCGTCGTCTGCTCCGCCTCTGCCGTTTCACAGAAAAGGGGAACAACGGAAATGAACGTCCGTATGAACAAGCCGCTGCGCGCCGGTTTCCTCGCCACCGCGGCCCTCGGGGCCACCGTCCTGGCCGCGGGCCCGGCCCTCGCGGCAGGCCCCGTCCTTTCCGCGACGCCGAGCAGCGGCCTTTCCGGCGGCCAGCAGATCACCGTTTCCGGGACCGGTTACACCCCCGGCACCAAGGTGGGGATCGCCGAATGCGATCTCGACTTCACCGTACGGACCGCCTGCGACCGCGACAGCGTCGTGTTCGTGACGGTCGGGCAGGACGGGACGTTCAGTTCCCCGTTCACCGTGCAGAAGACCTTCAAGGGCTACAACCTCCAGACCGGCGAGCCGACCGGCGATGTCGATGCCGCGAACGGCAATGTGGGTCTCTCGTCGGTCCTGTCGACGGAGGTCGCCGCGCCGCTGTCCAACCTTCCGCTGTCCTTCAAGTAGCCGCGATAGGCGCGGAAGTTCCGTGCGCCCGGCCAGGGGGCCGGTAATACCGCGGGGCCGGTTTCTCCGGTCCCGCGGTTTTTTCGTGTGCCCGGGAACAGAGGAGCCCGGACGGGGTGTTCAACCGGCCGGTCCGGGCAGTTGAACGCCCGGCGGTACGCGGGTGGCAAGGGCCGTCGGTCCCCTTCCACCGAAAGGCTTTCCGGGAAAACCCCTAGGGGTCCGAGGGACGCATCTCAGGGGGATATCCGGTGGCTCTCCGACAACACGGGATGACACCGCGTGGCAGGGTGGAATCGCTTCGCCGGACGGACGCCCGAAGACATCCTTCGTGCCCTCGCCGGCGTGAACGAGGGCCCGAGTGCGCCCGGCGGCGGACGCGTTCCGCCCGTACGGCCCCGGCCCGACGACCCGCGTGTACCGAGGAGAGACACATGACCGCCATCGCCCAGCAGCCGTTAACCGCTTCCACCCGCACGGCCGTCACCGCCGTGTACGCCGGCATCGTGGCGACGGTGCTCTCCGTTGCCGCCCCTTTCGTCGACCATGTCACCGGCGACGTCCTGGCCGACCACATCAGCACCGGATACCCCGACCTCAGCGCGGCCCAGGTGACGTCCAGCGTCAACTTCTACCTGACCTATCTGACGGTCATCGGCGTGCTCGGCCTGCTGTGCTGGGCGTGGATGCTGCGGGTGGTCAAGCAGGAGAAGAACTCGGCCCCTTGGATCGCCACGGTCCTCTTCCTCCTCGGCGGCGGCATCGCCCTCGCCAACCTCGTGGTGAACGACAGCAACAACGCCAAGGCGCTGCCCCCGGTGCTCAGCACGATCGGCCTGCTCCCCACCCTCGCCGGCCTGGTGACCGTCGTCCTCCTCTGGAAGCGGGGCCGCACCACGGCGTGACGGAGCCCCTGCCGCACCGCGCCAACGCGGCACAGAACGAAACCGCTGTCCGTCCGGCGGTCCTCACAGGAGGACCACCGGACGGACAGCGGCGTTTTCGGGAACGGCACGGGGAAAGCCGCGGCCGTACGGCGGGAGAAGGGACGGATGAATCCCGGGGCCCGCGGAACGGGGTGTGTTCCGGGGCGGTCGTCCGGCGGGGGAGAGCGCCACCGCCGGTCCGCGTCCCTCAGGGAAACACGGGGACGGAAACGGACGAGGCTACTCGGCGATCGCCGTGCGCGTCGTCCACTCGAAGACGGGTATCCGCTCGCCGTCCACCACGCGGAAGTCGCCCTGATGCGCGAAGTGTTCGTAACCGGCGCCGTGCCGGTGCTTCACCTTTTCGGTCAGCGATGACGAGTACTGCACTCTCTGGTCATCGGGGAAATGGGCCGGGCCGCCCGCCAGCAAAACCTTGATCTTCGCCATGAGAAACCCTCCCTGTACGCACCGGAATACGGCGGACCGGCCGTACCGGTGCTCGTGTCGATGGATGAGGGGCGCTATTCGGGCCTTGCGGTGACACGGAGATCAAAGCGTCACTTCCGCGGGCTGTCCACCCACGGGTGAACGCCCGTGCGTGCCCGGCTCCGTGTTCAACCGCCCGTGCCGGACAGTTGAACACCCGCCCGCCCCGGACGGCCGTCCGCGCCGCCGCTTCCGTATCGCCCGGCGGTTCTTGAACACCCGCCCGACGTGTTCAACTCGTTCAACCGCGCCGTTTGCTTCTTCTCCGCGGCGGCCGCTGAATAAGGCGGGCACCATTCCGTACCGGCCGTCATCCGATTCTCTTTCCGCGACTCCGTGCCGCAGGGTGCAGACTGCCCGTCTCCCTCCCCGCGCGAACCTCTGAGGAAGAAGACAAATGACTCAGGACCCCACCCAGCTCCTCGCCGTCGTGGGTATGGCGGGGCGCTTTCCCTCGGCCCCGGACGTCGAGAGCTTCTGGAAACTCATGGAGACGAGAGGCGATGCCATCGTCCCCATTCCTCCCTCCCGCTGGGACACCGACGTCCCGCTCGACCCGGAACGCGCGATCCAGTCGGTGGGGGGCCTGATCGAGGACATCGACCGGTTCGACGCCCAGTTCTTCGGCATCTCCCCGCGCGAGGCGGAGGTCATCGACCCGCAGCAGCGCCTCATGCTGGAGACCACCTGGAAGGCCCTGGAGGACGCCGGCGTCCCCGGCCTGTCCCTGGCCGGCTCCCGGACCGGTGTCTACATGGGCGCCGCCTGGCACGACTACGAACTGCTGCGCAAGGACCGGGGAGCCGGCGCCACCCAGCACAGCGGCCCCGGCGCCTCCGTCGACGTCATCGCCGCCCGCGTCTCCTACTTCCTCCAGCTCACCGGCCCGAGCATGACGGTCGAGACCGGCTGCTCCTCCGCCCTCGTCGCCCTGCACCTGGCGGGCCAGGCACTGCGCTCCGGCGAGATCGACGCCGCCCTCGTCGGCGGCGTCAGCCTCATGATCAGCCCCCAGGTCTCCATCAGCCTCACCCACTTCGGCGGGCTGTCCCCGGACGGCCGCTGCGCGACCTTCGGCGTGAACCCCAACGGCTTCGTCCGCGGCGAGGGCGTCGGCGCCATGTACGTGAAGACGCTCGCGCGCGCCCTGGAGGACGGGGACCGCATCCACGGCGTCATCGCGCGCTCCGCCGTCAACAACGACGGCGGCGGCCGCAGCCTCGTCGCCCCGAACCGCGAGGGGCAGGAGCGCGTCCTGCGGGACGCCTACGAGAACAGCGGCATCTCGCCCGACGAGATCGCCTACATCGAGGCCCACGGCACCGGCACCCGGCGTGGCGACCCGACCGAGGCCGAGGCCGTCGGCAATGTCCTCGCCCGGCACCGCAGCCCCGGAAGCGGACCCCTGCCCATCGGATCGGTCAAGACCAATATCGGTCACCTGGAGGCGGCTTCCGGCATGCCGGGGCTGTTCAAGGCCCTCCTCTCCCTCAAGCACCGCGTCGTCCCGCCGAGCCTCCACTCGGACGAGCTGAACCCGGACATCCCCTTCGACGACCTCAACCTCCACGTCGTCCGGCAGCCGCTGGAACTGCCGCGCACCGGCGACGCCTACATCGGCGTCAGCGCCTTCGGCTGGGGCGGCACCAACGCCCATGTCGCCGTGATGAACGCCCCCGAGAACGCCACCCCGCTGCCCGTCCCCGCGACCGGCGCCGCCGCCGGCGCGCCGCTGCTGCTGCCGCTGTCCGGGCACTCCGAGGACGCGCTGCGCCAGCGGGCCCGGGACCTCCGTGCCACGCTCGCCGAGGACGGCGCCGACCTCGCCGCCGTCGCCGGCACCCTGGGCCGGCAGCGCGACCACTTCCCCCACCGTGCCGCCGTCACCGCCTCCGACGCCGCCGGGGCCGTCGCGCTGCTCGAACGGTTCGCCGAGGACCCCGAGGGCGAGATACCCGGCGTACTCGCCGGAAAGGCCCGCGACACGGGCCGCACCGCCTTCGTCTTCCCCGGCCAGGGCGCCCAGTGGGCCGGCATGGGCCGCGAACTGCTCGCCGGCCACCCCGTCTTCGCCGCGGTGGTCGAACGCTGCGCCAAGGCCCTCGCCCCGCACGTCGACTGGGACCTGCTGGACGTCGTCTCCGGCGCCGCGGGCGACGAATGGCTCAGCCGTATCGACATGCTGCAACCGACCCTGTGGGCGGTCTCCGTCGGCCTCGCCGAGGTCTGGCGCGCCGCCGGCGTCGAACCCGACGTCGTCATCGGGCACAGCCAGGGCGAGGTCACCGCCGCCACCGTCGCGGGCATCCTCTCCTACGAGGACGCCGCCCTCGTCGTCGCACGGCGCAGCGCCATCATCCGCCGCACCTCCGGCAAGGGCCGGATGCTCGCCGTCGACCTCGACCCCGCAGCCGCCCGCGCCGCCCTCGAAGGGTTCGAGCACGGCGTCTCCCTCGCCGTGAACAACGGGCCGCGCAGCTGCGTCCTGTCCGGCGACGCCGACCTGGTCCTCGTCCTCAAGGAGATCCTGGAGGCCGACGGCACCTTCTGCCGGCTCGTCAACGTCGACTACGCCTCCCACAGCCCGCAGATGGACGAGCTGAGGGACGACCTCCTCGCCGCCCTGGAACCCGTACGGCCCCGCGAGGGCGACATCGCCCTGATGTCGACCGTCACCGCCTCCCCCGCGAACGGCCCCGAGATGGACGCCGCGTACTGGGTGGAGAACCTGCGCAACGAGGTGCGGTTCGCCACCGCCCTCGACCGCCTCATCGACGAGGGCGTCACCCATGTGATCGAGGTCAGCCCGCACCCCGTCCTCGCCCCCGCCGTCGAGCAGCTCGCCGCCGAGCACCCCGCCCCGGCCCGCGTGCTGTCCACCCTGCGCCGGGACAGCGGCTCGCTCGCCCAGGTCGCCGACTCCGTCGCCCAGGCGTACGTCGCGGGCCTGCGGCCCTTCGGCGGGCTGCCGCGCAACACCTGGGCCGCGCTCCCCGACTACCCGTGGCAGCGGGAGACGTACTGGGTGGAGGAGGGCCGCCGCCGCACCACCGGCGGGCAGACCGCCTTCGACGTCGTCCTCAGCCCCTCCGTCACCGAGCCGGACACCTGGAGCCACACCGCCGAGCTCGCCCTCGACGACCTGCCGTGGCTGCGCGACCACCAGGTCCACGACGCCGTCGTCCTGCCCGGCGTCGGCATGATGGCCTTCGCCCTGCGCGCCGCGCTCGCCCGCACCGGCACCACCGGACACACCCTCGCCGACGTCGCCTTCCACAGCGACCTGACGATCACCGACGACCCGCTGACCGTCACCGTGCAGTGGTGCGACGACGTGACCGAGGGCGGCAGCTTCAGCCTGCACTCCCTGCCCGACGGCACCGACGGCTGGACCCGCCACGCCTCCGCCCGGGTCCTGATGAACGCCCCCGCACCCGGGACGCGGGACTTCCCCGCGCACCTCCTGGACGCCACCGCCGTCACCCCCGAGGACTTCTACGCCGCCTGCCGGGCACGCGGCCTCAACTACGGCCCCGCCTTCCAGGGCGTCACCCGGCTGCTGGCCGGCGACGGCGAGGCGCTCGCCGAGGCGACGCTCGGCGAGAAGTGCCGCCTCGGCGCGCGCGCCGACAGCCTGCACCCCGCCCTGTGGGACTGCGCCCTCCAGGCCGTGCTCCAGCTCTGCCCGCCCGACGAGACCGTCGTCCCCACCGCCGTCCACCGCGTGTACACCCACCGGACGGGTGACACACCCGTCACCGCGCTGTGGTCGCACGCCGTACGCGTCGACGACACCCGCATCGACCTCCACCTCTACGACGAGGAACGGCGCCCGCTGATGACGCTGGAGGGCCTGCGCATGACGCCGCTGGCCCGCGCCCCGGAGGCCGGCACGGCCGTCACCGAGCACATGTACCGCCTCGCCTTCACCGAGGAGGCCCCCGGCACCGGCACCGCCCCCGACGGCACCTGGCTGGTGTGCGCCGCGAGCGCCGACGCGACGGCGGCGGAGG
>NZ_JCANQV010000075.1:0-23038 GCF_059553635.1 Candidatus Streptomyces philanthi | reverse complement strand
ACGGCCTCGACAAGCGCCTCGCGCACGCCGTCCACCGCCTGTTCGGGCGCGAGCGGCGGCGCGGCGACGGCGAGTGAGGCGGGTGGTTCGTAGGAGGAGATCTGGTGAGTGCCGGCACGCAGGACGAGGGCGTGGCCGGGCGGTACGCGGCGCACCCCTTCGTACGGTGTGCCGGTGCCGGTGGCCTCGGGCGCGTCGGGGCAGGCGAGGAGGGCGGCGAGGTGGCCGATGTCGAGGTCGGCCTCGACGAGGTCGGCGAGCGGGAGGGCGGCGGTGGCGAAGGCGGTGCCGCCGTTCCAGGGGGTGTGGAAGACGGGGCGGGCGCCGGCGAGGTCACCGGTGACGGTGAGGCGCCGTCCGATCTGTGCGACGGCGGTGTAGCTCCCGGGCCAGGCGGTGAAATGCCGCAGTGCGCCCCCGCGCGCCGCGAGGAGACCGACGCGCAGTTGGTCGTCGGTGGCGCCGCAGACGCCGAAGACGGCGAGGCGGGTCCGCGGGTCGGCCTGGACGACGCGGATCTCGTCGGGACGCCAGTCGCCGACCGCCCACAGGGGATCGGGTCCGCCCCACAGGAGTTGGGCGCCCACGGGCACGACGGCGGGGTCCGCGTGCGCGGCGTCCGGTCCCGTGGTGGCACTGCTCCACCCCACCAGCCAGCGCATTCCGCCTCCACGCGTCCCCGCCCACCGGGAGGGCCGACCGGTGCCCCGTCCGGCGGATTGCCCGGCTTCCACCGTTCCGTCGTGCGGACCATGCTGCCATGTCAGGGGCGTGCGGGAGGTGTTGGGCACGGCGGGGCGCGCGACCGGGCGCACAAGGAGGCGTGCGCGGAGGGAGGCCGTCCGCTCGGCCCGGTGGCGGGTCGCGACGTCGGATGGCGGAATTCCGCCGCACGTCACTATTCAGCCATTTTTCGGTTCCCGCTCTCCCATGAACGGGCCAACTGGCCCGCGTCCGGCGGGAGATAGGGGAACGCGTTCCGGCGGTACGGCGGCGGCAGATCGCGGGCGACGGTCCGGGAGGCGGGCTGCGCCTCCCGGACCGGACCGTCACCCGCGGGGAATGAGGTGACGGTGTCCCCCAGCCCACTGAATCCTGTGCAGCGGGCCGACCCACGCAGGACTCATCGAAGCGTCAGCCGAACGGAGCGGCCAGCGCGCACACGTGGGCGCACGGCAACACGTACCCGGAGCACATGACCCGCCCCGCCCCCCTGCGTGAACATGAATCTCGCCATCCGGGACACCAACCCTTAACGGTCGGGATGCGCCGAACTACTCTGGGTGGACGCATGCTCCGGGGAACCGGGGAGGCTGTCGCTGTGTCGAGGGGTGCGCATGTCCAGGGATATACGCGGGCCGAACGAGAAGCTCGGCACCGTTCTCGCCCTCGCGGGTATCAGCAACGCCGGACTGGCGCGCCGGGTCAACGACCTCGGCGCGCAGCGCGGACTGACGCTTCGTTACGACAAGACGTCGGTCGCCCGCTGGGTCTCGAAGGGGATGGTGCCGCAGGGAGCCGCGCCGCACCTGATCGCGTCCGCGATCGGGAGCAAGCTCGGCCGGCCGGTGCCGCTCCACGAGATCGGTCTCGGTGATGCCGACCCGGCGCCCGAGGTCGGACTGGCGTTCCCGCGCGATGTCGGGGCCGCCGTACGGTCCGCGACCGATTTGTACCGCCTGGATCTGGCCGGACGGCGGGCCGGCGGAGGCGGCATCTGGCAGAGCCTGGCCGGATCGTTCGCCGTCAGCGCGTACGCCACCCCCGCCTCCCGTTGGCTGATATCCCCGGCCGACACCTCCGTGGCGCGTGAGGCGTCGGAGGCGCGGGAGAAGGACGCGGCCGTGGGCGGCCCGGACCCCGCGGTGCCGCAGCACGTCGGGCACAGTGACGTCACCAAGCTGCGCGAGGCCGCGGAGGACGCCCGCCGCTGGGACTCCAAGTACGGCGGCGGTGACTGGCGTTCGTCCATGGTGCCGGAGTGCCTGCGGGTGGACGCGGCCCCGCTGCTGCTCGCCTCGTACAGCGACGAGGTGGGGCGCGCCCTCTTCGGCGCGACGTCCGAACTGACCCGGCTCGCCGGGTGGATGGCCTTCGACACCGGCCAGCAGGAGGCGGCGCAGCGGTACTACATCCAGGCACTGCGGCTCGCCCGCGCCGCCGCCGATGTCCCGTTGGGCGGCTATGTCCTGGCGTCCATGTCGCTCCAGGCCACCTACCGCGGCTTCGCCGACGAGGGCGTCGACCTCGCGCAGGCCGCCCTGGAACGCAACCGCGGCCTGGCGACCGCCCGCACGATGAGCTTCTTCCGCCTGGTGGAGGCGCGCGCCCAGGCGAAGGCCGGCGAGGCGCGGGCGTGCGAGGGGGCGCTCAAGGCCGCCGAGGGCTGGCTGGAGCGCTCGCGCTCCGGGGATTCCGACCCGTCCTGGCTCGACTTCTACTCCTACGAGCGGTTCGCCGCCGACGCCGCCGAGTGCTACCGGGACCTGCGGCTGCCGCGCCAGGTCCGCCGCTTCACCGAGCAGGCGCTGTCCCGTCCGACCGAGGAGTTCGTCCGCTCGCACGGCCTGCGCCTGGTCGTCTCCGCCGTGGCCGAACTGGAGTCGGGAAACCTCGACGCGGCGTGCGCGGCGGGTGCCCGCGCGGTCGAGGTCGCCGGCCGCATCTCGTCGGCCCGCACCACCGAGTACGTCCGCGATCTCCTGCACCGCCTGGAGCCGTACGGCAACGAACCGCGGGTCGTGGAACTGCGCGAGCGCGCCCGGCCGTTGCTGGCCGCGCCGGCCTGACCGGCCGCGGGTGCCGTCCTCGTCGCCGGTGATTGTCAGTGGCGGGCGTCATGATGGGGTAGACCGTCGACGTCGAGGTGCGGCCGGGTGGCCGCGTGGTCGGGGAGGTGCGGTGGTGGCGTACGACTGCGATGTCCTGGTGATCGGGGCCGGCATCGTCGGGCTCTCCACGGCCTGGGCGCTCACCCGTGACGCCCCCGGCACCCGGGTCGTGGTGCTGGAGAAGGAGGCGGGCCCGGCGCGCCACCAGACCGGACGCAACAGCGGCGTGATCCACAGCGGCATCTACTACCCGCCGGGGTCGCTGAAGGCCCGCTTCGCGCTCCAGGGCTCGGCGGAGATGGTCGCGTTCTGCGCGGAGCACGGCATTCCGCACGAGGTCACCGGCAAGCTGATCGTCGCCACCCACCGTGGTGAGCTGCCCCGGCTGCACGCCCTGATCCAACGCGGCCGCGAACACGGCCTGCCCGTAAGGGAGCTGGGCCCCGCCCAGCTGGCCGCGTACGAGCCGGAGGTCCGGGGCCTGGCCGCCATTCATGTCGGCACGACGGGGGTGTGCGACTTCGCCGCGGTCGCCCGCCGGCTCGCGGAGCTGGGCGGGGAGGCGGGCGTCCGGGTCGTCCCCGGCGCGGAGGTCACCGTCATCGGCCGCCGTCCCGGGCGCGTCGCGGTGCGGACGGCGGACGGCACGGTGTTCCGGGCCCGCGCGCTGGTCAACTGCGCCGGGCTGCACAGCGACCGTCTCGCCCGGCTCGCGGGGGACGATCCGGGGATGCGGATCATCCCGTTCCGCGGCGAGTTCCACACCCTGGCCCCCGAGCGCGCCTTCCTCGTCCGCGGCCTGGTCTACCCGGTGCCCGACCCGGCGTTCCCGTTCCTCGGCGTGCATCTCACCCGCGGGATCGACGGCGCCGTCCACATCGGCCCCAACGCCGTCCCGGCCCTGGCCCGCGAGGGCTACACCTGGCACGACGTGAGCCCCACCGACCTCGCGGGCACCCTCAGATACTCCGGCACCCGGCGGCTGGCCCGCCACCACTGGCGCTACGGCGCCGGCGAGATCCACCGCTCCCTCTCCCGCCACGCCTTCACCACCGCCGTCCGCCGTCTGCTGCCCGCCGTCCGCGACGAGGACCTGCGCCCCGCCCCGTCCGGCGTCCGCGCCCAGGCCGTCCTCCCCGACGGCACCCTCGTCGACGACTTCCTCCTCACCGAGACCCCCGGCATGATCCACGTCCTCAACGCCCCGTCCCCGGCGGCGACGGCGTCCCTGCCGATCGGACGGGAGATCGCGCGGAGGGTGAGGAGGATGGTGGGGGTGTGAGGGGTGGTTTCGTTGTGGTGGGGCTCGATGGCGTCTTTGGTGCGCGTACCGGGCCGTGTGCCGTTTGTGGTCGGCCCGCGGCCGACCGTCCTCCGGTGGGCCCCGGCCTCGGCTGCTCCCGTCCGTTTGCGAGCCGCCCGTAGAATCACCCCACTGTGTCCGAGAACCCCCGCACCCCCGAGACCCCCGCCACCGAGTCCGGCGCTTCCGCGGCCGATGCCACGAAGTCCCAGGTCACGGGCGCCTCTGCCGCCTCCCGTCGTGGTGGGCCCATGTTCCCCGACGGGACGGGTCCCGCTGCCGACCCGGCCGGTTCGCACCATGAGCGGCGCATCCGGTCGTTCCAGCCGCGCCGCAGCCGGGTGTCGCCGAGCCAGGCCGACGCGCTGCGTCGCCTGTGGCCCAAGTGGGGGCTGGACATCGACGGGCTGTCCCGGGTCGACCTCGACGCGATGTTCGACGGCCTCCCGGTCGTCCTGGAGATCGGGTTCGGCATGGGCGACGCCACCGCCCAGATGGCCGCCGACGACCCGGACACCGGCATCCTCGCCTGCGACGTCCACACCCCCGGCCAGGGCAATCTGCTCGCCCTCGCCGAACGGAACGGCCTGACCAACATCCGGGTGGCCAATGGCGACGCGATCATCCTGCTGCGCGAAATGCTCGCCCCCGGCTCCCTCGCCGGCCTGCGCGTCTACTTTCCGGACCCCTGGCCCAAGAAGCGCCACCACAAGCGCCGCCTGATCCAGCCCGATTTCCTCTCCCTCGCCGTCACCCGCCTCGCACCGGGCGCCCTCGTCCACTGCGCGACCGACTGGGAACCGTACGCCGAGCAGATGCTGGACGTCCTCACCGCCGAACCGGCCCTGGAGAACCTCTACCCGTCGTACGCGCCCCGGCCCGCCTTCCGCCCTCTCACCAAGTTCGAGGGGCAGGGGCTGGACAAGGGGCACGTTGTCCGTGACCTGCTGTTTCGCAGGGTGTGACCGGTCCGGCCTCCGTCTGATACCTGCTCCCCAGGGGACGGTTCCCCGGCCCGGGGAGGTGGCCGGCGGTGGCGCCGCGCCTGTGACGGCACCCTGCTGAGGACGGGCGGGACGGATGGCCCGTGAGCCCTCCTGCCCGATCTTCGCCCGCCGCGCATAGCGAGTCCCCGGTCCGAGGAGCCCATCGGCGACGGCGCCACGCCTGCGACGATGCCTCGGGGCCCGGCCTCTCCCCACCGCCCATGACGAGCCCCGGCCCGGGGAACCTGCCGACGACGGCGCCACATCTGTGACAGCGCCCCGCCGAGAGCAGGCGTGATGGGCACCCCACGGGCCCTCCTGCTCGATCTCCGTCCGCCACCCAGGACGGCGCCCCGCCCCGAGGAGCCCGCCGACGACGTCACACCTGTGAAGCAGGGCAAGGGACGACCCGCGACCTCCCGCCCCCGCCCCGTCCCGCGCACTCACCGCTTACCCGTCGCACAGCGGTGGCACAGCCCCACATGACCGCCTCGGAGCCGACCGCGTGCGCCCCGCGGTGGTCGGCGCACCACCCCAGTGCACCAAGTGCCCGTACGCCACCCCCGTGCGCCCCGCGCTACGGCCTGCCCGGCCTCGCGACTCGGCCCGGTCGCTGCCCTCTCGTTAGGGTCGATGGGTGCGTCCGTCCGCTTCGTCCCCGATACCGCCGCCTTCTCCCCCGCCCTGCCGCCGCTCGTACGGCTGCGCCTACGAAGCGGGCGCGGCCGGGCGGCGTGCGCCCTGGTACGGCGGGACCGTCCGGACCGCCGCGCTGGTCGTGCTGCTCGCGCTCTCGGGTGCGGGCATCCTCGTACTGATCGGCCGGCAGACGGGTGCCGAGGGCTTCTTCGTGGGGCTCGGGCTCGCCGCGTTCCCCGTACCGCTGCTGATCGCGGCATTCGGCCTGCTGGACCGCGGTGGGCCGGGTCCGAGGCGCCACCTCGTGTTCGCCTTCGCCTGGGGTGCCTGTGCGGCCACGCTGGTCGCCCTGCTCGCCCACGACGCGGTGGCCGCGGCGCTGGCCGCCCGGCCGCGTTCGGGCACCGAGGCGTGGGACGCCACCGTGATCGCGCCGGCCGTCGAGGAACCGGCCAAGGCCGCCGCACTGCTCCTCCTCCACCGCTTCCGCCGCCGCAGCCTCGGCGGCATCACGGACGGCATCGTCATCGCCGGCATCACCGCCACCGGTCTCGCCTTCACCGAGAACGTGCTGCTCCTGGGCAGCGCCTTCGGCCAGGACCGTTCCCTGGGCCACTCGGGGCTGGACTCCCTCACCGCGGGCACCTTCTTCGTCCGCGCCATCGCGACCCCGTTCGCCCACCCCCTCTTCACGGCGCTCACCGGCCTGGCCTTCGGCATCGCGGCCACCGGCCGCCCCCACCGCCGCCCCGCCCGCGCCGGAATCGTCCTCCTGGGCCTGCTCACCGCCGTCCTGCTGCACGCCGTCTGGAACGGCGCGTCCTCCCTGGACGACGCCGCTTTCCTGGCCGTCTACGGGTTCTTCATGGTGCCGCTGTTCCTCGGCCTGACCTGGTTCGCACTCTGGGCCCGCCGCCAGGAACTGCTGTCCCTCCCCCACTACCTCTCCCCGTACATCACCACCGGCTGGCTCACCCCCACCGAACCCACCGCCCTCGCCTCCCTCAAAACCCGCTCCCTGGCCCGCACCCTCGCCCGCCACACCCACGGCCCCGCCGCCGCCCGCTCCGTCACCCGCTACGCCACCCTCGCCACCGCCCTCTCCCACCACCGCCGCCACGCCCACCTCAACGGCCCCACCCCCGACTTCCACACCCACGAAGCCGCCCTCCTCCAATCCCTCTGGCACCACAAACCCCGGGCCGAACCCGCGCTCCTGCATGCGGTGGGGGTGGTGTGTGGGAGTGAAAGGGGAGAACAGAGTGCCCAGCGGGCTCAAAAGGAAGGCTGAGGTGTCCAGAGGCGTGAACACGGGGCAATACTGGCTCCTTGCGCCCGGGTCTCCGGCGCACCCGCTCCCGCAGCTCGGAGGTAGCCCGTATGCCGTCGCAGGACCAGGCCGCCGCAAGCCAGATCGCCGCGTCCGCTCACCCTGCGGACGCGGGAGTCGCTGCTGTCGCTGACTGGTTCCGGTCCCAGCCGGACTGGGAGAGCCGGTTCGGCGACAGCATCCGGCAGGCGATCGACGAGGTACTGGACGGGCAGCGCACCGGGCGCTTCGACATCACCGCTAAGAGCGTCGCCAGCACAGAGAAGACCTATCTGGGCACGAAGACAGAGATCATCGTGCGCTCCGCCTTCGGACTCCAGCACGGGGCGGAAATGGACTACAAGGTTGCGGGACACGAGGTCGACGCCAAGTGGACCGTAAGGAACAACTGGACCATCCCCAAAGAGGCAGACGGGCACATATGCCTCCTCATGACCGCCGATGACCGCAAATCAGCGTTCCGGGTGGGGCTGCTGCGGATCAAGGACTCCTACCTGAACACCGGAGAGAACCGCGACAAGAAGCGGTCGCTGTCCGCCGCTGGCAGGGACGCGATCACCTGGTTGGTCCCCAGCGGAGCGCTCCCGGCGAACACTCTCCTGGGGCTTCCTGCAAACGACCGGTCCGCCGTGCTCTCAAGCCACAGCGGCCAAGCCCGGGTCAATGAACTCTTCCGCCGGGTGCAGGGGAGAATCGTAAACAGGAGCACGGTGCTGACCGTCGCACGTCAGGATGACGGCCCCAAGCGGGTCCGGGACGCGCGGAAGGCTCTCCGGGAAGAAGGAATCGTTGTGCTCGGGCACCAGGGCAGTCATCCGGGGATCGCCCGGACACTGGGACTCCCCATACCTGGCAAGGGCTCCTGGGTAGCCGCGCGCCTCACCGAAGCACCAGGTACAGGCCCTCAGCAGGTCGCAGCCATCGGGCACCGCCGCTACACGCTTGCCACGGCTGACGCGGCCCCGTGCGTCCTCCCCGCCACCTACTGATCCGCCGCCCCGAGAGACAGACATGGGACACACAGAGGACTGGACTCCCCCCGAGGGCTCCTGGGCGTCCTCGCCAGCTAACCGCCGCAATATGCAGGCCATCCGCAACCGCGACACGAAGCCGGAGCGGCTGATCCGGCAGCTGGTGCACGCGCAGGGCCTGCGCTACCGCGTATGCGCCCGGCCGCTGGCGGACCTGCGCCGTACAGCCGACATGGTCTTCCGGCCCGCGAAGGTGGCCGTCTTCATCGACGGCTGTTACTGGCACGGCTGCCCCGAGCACTACGTGAGCCCGAAGACCAATCCCGGCTACTGGTCAGACAAGGTCAGCAGAAACGTCGCACGTGACCGGGACACGGACCAGCGTCTCGCAGAAGCAGGCTGGACCGTGCTGCGTTTCTGGGAGCATGAGTCACCGGATACCTGCGCCCTCCAGATCGCGGCCACTGTCAGCAGGCTCCGGTCGCTGAAGCGCTGACTGTTCCGGAAGAACAGCAGCGGCGCTTTCCACCTGCCCGGGCAGCAGAGCCTCGCCTTCGGCGCTCACATGCCTGTCCGTGTCCTTGCGCTGTCCCGCTTCCAGGGCCTTGGCGATCTGCTCGCCGATAGCCTGCGCGACGGGCGGCGGGAAGGCATTTCCCACCTGCCGGTAGGCGGCCGTCTTCCGTCCCGAGAACTTCCAGCTCTCCGGAAAGCCCTGGATGATCGCGGCCTGCTGGACCGTGAGCTTCGGCCCGAGCGGCTCGCCTGTCCGCTTGTCCCGGCTGTAGAGATCCCTGTCCGGGTCCTTCATCTCGCTCGGCGCGTTGGCTACCCCCATGCCATCAACCCCGAGCTTGCGCCATGCCTGCTTCGCGCGGGTGGGCCCGAGGTCGGCACCGCCGTGCTTCTTCGAGCCACCGACGAGAGTCGGTGCGACATCGGTGTTCGCCTTCTCGTACCAGCGGTCGAAAGCTTCTTTGCCCTCCGGCGTGTCGCCGAAGCGCTCCCACATCGACTTCTCAAGAGCCTCAGCGACAGTGACGATCTTGTCGCCTGGCACGGGCCAGACGAAGTGCTCGGCGAACTGGGGACGCATCGCCACGAGGATGGCCCGGGGGCGGAGCTGGGGCACCCCGAATCGGCATGCCTCGATCAATTGCCAACCGCAGCTCTGGTAGCCCGCTTCCTTCAGCCGTCGGAGGATGTAATCCTCGCGATACGACCTGAACTTCTCGTCCAGCAGGCCACGGACATTCTCGATCATCACGGCCTTGGGCTTGAGAGCATCGACGAGGTTGAGCATGTACGGGAACAGATCGCGCTCGTCGTCCTTCCCCAGCTGCTTCCCCGCTGCCGAGAACGGCGGGCACGGAACGCCGCCAGCCAAGAGATCCAGCACACCTGGCTCCAAGCACAGCTCACTGGCCTCGAAGGCCGTCAGATCCCGGGGGAGAACCTTGCAGTCCCCCCAGCCGTTCTCCTTCGTGACGTTGAGACGGAGGGTGTCGCAGGCGTGCTCGTCGATCTCGATCAGCGCATGGTGACGGAACTTCGCCATATGCAGCCCGAGCGCCTGCCCGCCGGCTCCCGCGCAGATCTCGACTGATGTGAAACGGAACTCGGAGTGGGACATGCACCCTCCTTCGGACTCGCTGCGGCGGACACCTCGTGCAATCCGCCCTCACAGAGGGTGACAGACCCCACTGACATTCAGCCTCCAGTGTGCGGCACGCCGCGGCCACCGCTGGCCACTCCGCACCTGTCAGCAAACGTCCATACGATATTGCCCCGACGCCCTCCTCGTCCCCCGAGCCCCGTGGGCGCCCGCTCCGTTACGGCCGTGATGCGCCCACGAGTCCCGCTACCGCCGCGAGACGGTGTCCATATGACGCAGCAGGGCCTGGATGTCGCCTTCGTCCATGCCTCCCGCGACGGACGGCTCTTCTTGGAGATCAGCAAGCTGGTGGACCTCCGGGTCGTCCAGCACACGGCCCATGAAGTCCAGCTTGGTCTCCATCCGGTCGGCGACTACCTCATCGATCGTGCCCGAAGCGGCCAGCACCGTGACCCGCGTCTCCGTCCCGGGCTCCAGCCCCAGGCGGTGAATACGGTCCAGGCTCTGCAGGAACCGTCCGGCCATGAAGTCGCGGTCGATATACACAGCGTCATGGCAGTCGCGGTGCAGGCTGATGCCTTCGCCGAGGGTCGCCGGATTGGAGAGCAAGACCATACAGTCCGGGTCGTCCCTGAACCGTCTGATCTGTTCCTCACGGTCAGGCGTTCCGCCGTGGACCACCGCGGGCCGGTACGGGGCGAAGAGCCTCTCCATCGTGGTGATGCTCCGCACAAACGTCGTCCATACCAGCGTCTTGCGCCCGCGTTCCGCGTTCTCAGCCAGGATGCCGAGCGCCTCCGCGTACTTGGGGGACAGCTCGTAGTCCGGCAGGTTCTGCAGAAGCGTGTACAGCGGATCGTTGTGCGGGATGTCCAGCGGCGGCAGCTGGTAGGTCAGCGGTTCGTACTTGCTGGTGCCTTCCGTCAGCAGGGCAGGGCTGGTGGCGGCCATGAGAAGCCGGAGCAGTGCCTTGCCCAGGGCGTCGAAATCGGCCCGGGACGCCTCGGCCCGTACGGTGAAGCGCCCGACGAGCGCATCGTAGATTTCACGGTGCAGGGGCGGCAGGTCCACGTACCGGATACGGGTCTCCATGGGCGGGAGTCCCAGTTCCCGCTTGGTGGTCCGGGTGAAAAGCGGGCGCAGCATCTTGCTCGCATGCGCAAGATCACCGCCGTCCACTGCCGTGGTCACGGCCCTGCGGCCATGGCCCGGCCAGACAAAGGACAGCAGATTCTCCAAGTCCCTGGCTCCGTTGGGCGCCGGCGTTCCCGTGAGTATGAGACGGCGGTGGCAGAGCGGGCCCAGCGCCATGCAGGCGCTCCCGTAGATGCCCTGTGCGCCGAGCTTCATGCGGTGCGCCTCGTCCAGAATGACCATGGCTGGCGCGGCACGCAGCCAGGTGCTCAGGGCAGGGAGAGCACGGTCAAGACGCTCGTAGTTCACGATCTGGAGTTCGGCGCCGAGGTCGGGCGACTTGTCCATCACGCCCCCGGCCAAGGGCTGGTGGAAACACGCGGCGTTCTCCTGCGCCCATGACTCGTACGCCGACTTCGGGCTGACGACGAGGAGCCGCCGGGCTTCCCCCCGTTCCCTGAGTGCTGCGTAGACGGCAAGCCCCACACGGGTCTTTCCGGCGCCGGGCACGCTGAAGCTCGCCCCATGCCGCATCGAGAGCAGGTGCGCTATATCCCGGCGCTGGAACGGCGTGAGACCCGCGCGCCAGCCGCCCCCGAGCCGGTCCTCGACCTGGTCGGCGGAGACCGCTGCCGCGGGTGCTTCTCCTCGCAGCGCTTGTTCCGCTGCCTCGGCGTCGTCCAGTACGCCGCCGACGAGGGTGGAGAGTGCCTCTTCCCATTCCACCTCAGTGGAAGGCCATGCCACCAAGGCGTCGAGACCTACGAGAAAATCGTCAAGCCCGAGTTCGAGGGCCAACTGCCCCCGCTGACCTCCCGCCGGGAAGCGGGCTGCTAGCTGCGCCAGGTCGCTCTGATACGGCTCGCTCGCTCGCAGGACGACTTTCGTACGGGTGATGTCGAAGCCGATGCGCAGCGACGGTTCCTGTCCCCCGCTCACTCATTCCCCCTGGCGCAGCGCATCGAGCAGCCATGCGACCCCGTCGCCGGGCTCAGGGATGCTCTTCGCTGACTCCGTAGCCAGCTTGCCGAGCACGGACTTGAGCTTCAGCACCGCCTCGTCGAACGTTTCCTCGTCCAGGCTGCGGGAAGCGCGGGCCATCACCAGGTCGGTGACGCACTGCTCGATGTCCTGGCAGGCATCGTAAATACGGTCCGGCGCGGCCTGCTTCCGCTTGCGGATACGGGCGTCCTTGCCCGCCGGCACCAGCGCGCTCTCCATTGCTTCCCTGGCCGCAGTGAAGATGCCAGCAGCCTCCGCTGTCTGGGCCGTCGTGGCCCCCTCGGCGGCGACCTCGACGGCTTTAGCCTTGAGCACGACGTTGGTCAGCGACTCGGCGGCGGCGACCTGCCGGCTCGGGCCCTTCACCGTCCGGCCAAGACCAGGTATGGCGACTGCCCCAGGTGCCTCGGGAAGGGCGGCCTTCAGGAATTCAGGGAGCCGCCGGTCGAGGTAGCGTTCCACGAAGTCCGGCTCGATAAGGCGGACGTCCGTCTTGGAGAAGCCGAGGACCATGGCGGTGAGCCGGGTCTCCTTCATGGCATCCGCGCTGTCCTTGCTGACAGCCGCCTGCTTGACGTAGCGCCGGTGCAGCTCGCGGAGCTTCTCCTGGTGCTGTTCGAAGTCCATGAGCCGGAGCTGCATGCCTCCGTCACGGCTCCGCTCGACCAGATCCCTGAGACAGGCGAGAACCCACAGGTCTTGCTCGCACGTCGCCTTCCTGACCCTGAAGTCCCTGGCGATGTCTTCGACCTTCCGGCCGAAGCTGTGCTGTTCCTCCATGGCTAGCAGCCGGTTGATGTAGGAGTACTCGCGCCGGCGGTCCAAGCGGAGCTGGAGCGATAGCTCGACGGCGCTGATGTCGTCCCATGTGCAGGACTCCGGCAGCACACCGACGCGGATGTACGGGACGCCCGCGTCCTTCAGGGCTGCCCGGCGGGTATTGCCGTTGACCAGGACGCCGTCCCAGGTAATGAGCCCGGGCTCGTTCTGGCCGTAGTCCCGGAGATTCTCCGCCAGCGCCTCGAAGTCCGGGTCCTTGCGCGAAGGGTCGGACGGCAGGGCCTTCAGGAGATGGTGCAGATATGCCTGGCTCTCGTCGGACCACGGATCGCGCATCAGCTCCTGGTCTCTGGCCGGGTCGTGACTGCGCTGGGCCCGGATACGGTGCGTTCCAGGGTTGTAGTAGAGGTCATCGACCGGCATGTCGATGACCTCTACGTGCTTCGGCTGACCGCGCCATTCAACCGTGAGGGTCTCCCTGGCCCCGGGCGTCTGCTCCGCGTCCTTCAGCCGTTCCCGGACCCGTACCTGGTTCTCCTCCGCCCTTGGCGGCCTTCCGAAGTCGCTGCTCATCTCACTCACCCTTGGTTCACTACGGTCTGGGCACTGCACTACGCCGGCGCACGCGACGCCTCATTATCAGAACCCGGCGGAAGGCGGCCTCAGCGCGTCCCGCACCTGCTCGCGGGATGCCTCCGGGAGGGACCGGAAATCAGCCCAGAGCTGTTCCAGACCGCTGAACTCACGCCGGTCCTCTGCCATCCAGCCGGCGAAGACGCGCGACTCCAGCGCCCCCAGACGCTGTGCTCGCGCGAGCACGTCTCCGGCATCGGCGACGAGCGAACGGCCACCGACCCGGCACCGCTTGCACTCCGTGACAAGTTCCACGCTGACCGACCCGTCGGCGCGCTTGACCTGCCGGCGGGCGATGTCCAGCTGCGCCGCCTCGTACGTGCCGGCGTAGACCTCACCCGCCGAGATGCCGCAGGAACGGCACAGATGACCATCCCGCTGGAAGATCTCGCGCCGCTGCGTCGCGGTGACGGGTGCCGTTGTCTTGGTACGGCCCTGACCCGGCTCCCAGACCGGCTCCCCCTTCTGGACGAAACGCTGCTCGTGCGCGTCGAGACCGGGGTCTTCACGGTTCGTGTCGATCCTCCAGCCGTGATCACGGAGATCACGCATACGCCGGTCGATCTGCGCCACGCCGGGGAATGCCTCCCGCAGCGCCGCCTTCGTGAAGACGTTTCCCTCTCCGACTTCCGTCACCAGCCAAAGCGCGGCGCGCTTCTTCGTGCCGAGCTTCTCGTCCCGCCAAGAGGGCAAGTCCATCCCCGTTCCCCTTCTGGTCATCCGCACAGAAAACGCGGGAGGGGCCCTCGTTAGTGAACCGTAAAACGGCTCGGCCAGCACAAGGATCTTCCCGCGCTTCAAAGGTAACCGGCCAGCGAAAGGAGGCAAGAAGTTTTCCGCACCCACGTGTTCAGCAGAAGATGAACACGACTTCGTTGACAGACGGCGGACCTTGCTTTACGGCTTGAGCCGCCGTTCGACCGGAAGCCCTGCACCCGGGGTGGCGATATGCCGGATATGCGCAAAGATGTGCCGTCTCGCGCAGGAGGATTCACACCTCCCCGCAGGGAGGAACCCGCGGGGAGGAAAGATCAGCGCTGCTTGGCCGCCCCGCCTTCCAGTGGTGACCGGCAGCCTCTCCGCCCGGCCAGTTCCGGGCCCCTGATAAGGACTGCCGCCGCTTCGGCGCAAGGGGACCGGCAACCGCGCGCCGCCGCCGGTCGCGCTGCCAACCCCCTCTCCGGGCCCGCCGCCACGCAGAGGCAGACAGCCAACGTGAACAAAAAACCGGCCGATGGGAATTTTTCGCGCCACAATCCGGGAGGGCTTTATCACGAGGGCAGGGAAACGTAAAGAGCAAACCCGCGTCGCGGTATACATTTCTTCATAAACAGAAAAGCTTGAGGAAGATCGCGAGCACGGTCTACTCTTCTGAGTCCGCGCCCAGAACGGCCTGGCCTTCACCGGACGGTAATACCTTCCCGAGAAGCCCAGACCGGCTTTGTGGACGACAGGACCAGAAGAACTCCCGACCATCCCAGCACCGGAGGCTCTCGTTGCCTGCACCCGGGCGGATTACCGCCAAAATCCCTGAAGATGTCCCGTCTGATGTGCGCAGACTTGCCGAGCTCATACGCAGCCTGTGCTCGGCCGCCCGTAACGAGCTGGGAAGCCAGGCGGAGATCGCGCGACACATACTCGTGGCGCCCTCGGCGCTCTCCAGCTACGCAAAAGGAACCTCCGTCCCCCCAGAGGACGCCATGGAGCGCCTCTGGATAACGGCATACGAAAGCAACGCCTCGGACGCCGGCAGTCTCCCTTCACTGGAGCATGCCTTGCTCGTACGGCACCAGGCGGAGCTGTCCCGTCGCGGGCTGGAGGACTCCGGGGTGATCCGCCGGGCCACCACCACTCTGGCCCTTCTGCAGAAGGAGGGGCGTATCCGTCCTACGGTCAGCGCCGAAGCCGATGACGCGCTGCGCCACCTCCAATCTGGCCGCCACTCTGAAGCCTTCACCCTGTTCTGGAACATCGGCCGTACCCAGTCACCACTGGAGATCCGTGACGCCGTGGCCGCCTATCGCATGGCAGGCCGCGCAGACGCGGCCCTGGCCGTACTGAACGGTGCTGGGGAGCGCTCTCCGGAGGACGTACTCCGGATCGCCGCCGCCTTCCACTCGGTCTCGCGGCACGAAGACGCAGCCGCGGTGGTGGAAACCTCCCTGAGCCATACCAGCTGAGCAGCCAGGTTGGCGCGGTTGGCGGCACATCGCCGCCCCGCCCACAGGATCTTCCCAAGAGACGAAAGAAGGACGCCGTGAACTCTCTTCCCGACAACTGGCTCAGCGAGCACACGACCACCATCAACATCCGCCGGACGGTACGGAACTACCGGGACGGGCACCAGACCGTCGAGACCGAGGGCACCTTCCGGTCCGAGGAGTGTTGTGCTCCGGGCCATGACACCGCGGAAGGCTCGGAGCGGTGATCATCCTCCGCTCCGGACCGCCCCGTGGCTGCCCGCCACCCGGGCGTACGCTCGCGTAACCAGTGAAGAAAATCAGCAAGGAGGTTGTAGCGATGATGGCGAAGGTTCCGGGTGCTGTGGTGGCGGCTGGTGGGCTGGTCGGGGGTTATGGGGTGGCTCGGTGGACGAAGAAGCGGCCGTTGGGTGGGGTGGCGTTGGCGGCGGCTGGGGTGGTTGCGGCCAAGGGGTGGCAGGAGAAGGCCGGGGGGAAGACGGCGGCGGTGCTGAGTGGTGTGTATGTGGCCGCGTTTGCCGGGTCGCATCCGTTGGCGAAGAAGATCGGGGCGTGGCCGTCGGTGTTCGCTGTTGCTGGTGGGATGGCGCTGGCGTCGTGGGCGTTGGCGGATCGGCGGGGGTAATGGGGCGCGCATGAGAGGGCGGCGGGCTGCTCGGGTGGCCGGCGGCGGCTGATGTGGGTGCGGTCTCGTCAGCAGGCGTGGCGGCAGGGGCCGTGCGGTGGGGCGTCGTGGGCCGGCCGTAGTGCCCGTTGGGACGTACGGGGTGCGGCCGGCCCGGGGGCGGGTCAGGCTGAGGCGTTGGTGAGGAGGGTGAGGTCGTCGTGGGTGAGGGTGAGGTCGGTGACGGCGAGGAGCGCGGGGAGTTGGGTGACCGTGCGGGCGCTGGCGATGGGAGCGACGACCGTGGGGCGGGAGGCGAGCCAGGCCAGGGAGACGGTGGCGACCTCTGCGTCGTGGGCGCGGGCGACCTGGTCGAGAGCGGTGAGGATCTTCTGGCCGCGCTCGGTCGACAGGTATGCGGCGGCAGTGTCGGAGCGGGCGCTGTCCACGGAGGCGCCCGGTCGGTACTTGCCGGTGAGGAAGCCGGAGGCGAGGGCGTAGTAGGGGACGGCGGCCAGGCCGTGGCGGGCGGCCACGTCGGCGAGTTCGCCCTCGTAGGTGTCGCGGGACACCAGGTTGTAGTGGGGCTGGAGTGCCACGTAACGGGCCAGGCCCTCGCGGGCGGAGAACGCCAGTGACTCCTCCAGTCGCCGCGCGGAGATGTTGGAGGCGGCGATCTCGCGGACCTTGCCGGCCCGGACGAGGTCGTCGAGCGCGGTGAGGAACTCCGAGACCTCGACCGATTCGTCGTCGTAGTGGGTGTAGTAGAGGTCGATGTGGTCCGTGCGCAGACGGGTCAGCGACTTTTCGACGGCCTTCTTGATCGTGGCGGCGGAGAGGCCCTTGAGGTCGGGGTGGGCGCCGACCTTGGTGGCGATGACGACATCGTCGCGGTTGCGGCGCGCGGCCATCCAGTTGCCGAGGACGGTCTCGGACTCACCGCCCTTGTTGCCGGGCACCCACGCCGAGTAGATGTCGGCGGTGTCGATGAAGTTGCCACCACCTGCCACGTACGCGTCGAGTACGGCGAACGACTCGGCCTCGTCCGCGGTCCAGCCGAACACATTGCCGCCGAGGCAGAGCGGGGAGACGGAGAGCGAGCCGAGAGGCTTGTGTGTCGCAGTCATGTGAGCGTGGAACGTTGGCGGGGAGGGGGGTATTCCGGGGGGTGGTGGGGTGAGAGGGGGTGGTGGTCGAGGGTCGGGTGTGCGTGAGGTCGATCGGCTCTGTGGGGCCTGGCGAGCGTGGCGTCCGTCAGGACGACCTTCCCAGCAAGCACTCGAAACACCCACTGATCACTAATCGTCACCGCTTCACGGAAGTCATGCCAGAACCGTGAGCGTCGATGAAGCCGCGCCATGAAGGCCGGGGTCAGATGTGGGCGCCGTGGTGGTGGAGCCAGGGGAGGGGGTCGGTGGGGGCGCCGCCGTTCGGCCTGATCTCCAGGTGGAGGTGAGGGCCGGTGACGTTGCCGGTGGCGCCCACGCGGGCGATGACGTCGCCGGTGTTGACCCGTCCCGAGGTCCTGGCCAGGGACGACAGGTGGCAGAACCAGAGTTCTGTGCCGTCGTCGAGGGTCAGGACGAGGCGGTAGCCGTAGGGGCCCGTCCAGCCGGCGTCGGTGATCGTGCCGGAGTGGACGGCCTTGACGGGGGTGCCGGGCGGGGCGGCGAAGTCCTGGCCGGTGTGGTGCGCGGTCCAGCGGTCGCCGGCGCGGCCGAAGCCCGTGGTGAGGAGGGAGGAGGTCAGGGGGGCGATGTAGTCCGGTTTGTCCGTCGTCGGCCGGCCGGTGGTCGGTGCGTTCGGGGTTGGTGCGGGAGCGGCCGACGCGGGCGTGGTCGGTGCCGTTGCCGCGTTCTGGTGGGCGGGAACCGTGTGCGGATGCGCGGTCTTGGCGGCGGTGGCCCGGGTGCCGGGAGTGGTTCCTTCCGGGTGCCCTGCGGTCGTGATGTCAGGGGTGCTCGCCTCGTCCCGGGGGGCGGCTGCGGTTTCCGGCGTGTGGCCGGTGGCGGTCCCGTGTGAGGCGGTTGCGGGCCTGGTGGTCCCGCGCCCGGTGGTCGGGGTGATCCGCTGGTCGGTCGGCGTGGCCTCGCCCGTACGCGTGGTGGCATCGGCCCGGTGGGGGGTGCGCGGGGCCCGGTCGGGAGCGTGAGGAACCTGGTCGGACGAGCCCTCAGCCCGGTCGGGAGTGCCCGGAGCCCGGTCGGGGACGTGCGGGAGCTGGTCGGACGCGCCCGCATCCCGGTCGGGGACGTGCGGGAGCTGGTCGGACGATTCCGACGCCCGGTCAGGGACGTGCAGGGTCTGGCCGGATGAGCCCGAAGCCCGCTCAGGAGCGTGCGGGCCCTGGTCGTCGTGCTGTCGGGGGTCGGCCTGCTGGAGGATGCGGCTGCGCAGGGCCTCGCCCGCGCCTCCGGCGGCGTCGCTCGGCGCGTCCTCGGTGGACGGGTGGACGGCCGTGCGCGGGGACGGCGTGGCCTTCGGGGTGCCGGTGGCGTACCGGACGAAGGACGGGCGCACACTGCCGGGGGCGGTGGTCCCCTGCGGGGCGCCAGACGGATGCGAGGAGCCGGAGCCCTGTGGGGCGTCGGAGCCTTCCGAAGAACCGGGTCCCTGCGGAGAGCTGGAGCCTTGCGCGGCAGAAGCGGAAGCGGCGGTCGGTGTCGGGTTTCCGGTGTGGGTGCCCGCCAGGCGTTCGGCGCCGGTGGCGGCCGTCGTGGGTGGGAGGGCGTCGGTGGTGTCGTCGGCCAGGCCGGCGGGGTCGGGCATCGAGATCGGGGCCGGCGGCCTGCCCTCGGCCGCGGCCATGCCGCTCGCGCCGACCGCCGCGATCATGCCGGCGCCCAGGACCGTACCGCCGCGCGCGAGTCCCCCGGCGCGCGGCCGGATCACGCGATGCCTGCCACGGAACGGGCGGGCCGCCGCATCGGCGAGAGACTCGTCCTCCACCGGGACGTCGGCGGGACGGTCCCCGGCGGGGGCTCCACCGGGAGTACGCGCTTCCGCGTCATCGGTCCCGGCAGCACCGCCCTGCCCCGCGATGCCGTCGCGCTCCGCAACGGCATCGCACCCCACAGGTTCGTCGTGCCCCACAAGGCCCCCGTGCCGACCTGCGCTCCCGTCAAACTCCCGAGCAGGCACCACACCTGCTCCCCCATCGCGCCCCAAACCTCCACCAAGCCCGGCGGCACCACCACCCCCTACGCCCGCACCAAGCCCAGAAGCACCACTGCCCCCCGCACCCCGCCCGAACCACGAAGCACTGCCGCCCCTCGCGGCTCCACCAGCCCCACCGGCCCAAGCAGCACCACCGCTCCCGGCCGCCCCCGGCATCGTCCCCCGCCTCTCCACCGCGAGGTAGTACGCGGGAACGAGCCCCGGGACGGAGGCTTCAGGGGTGTGGGGGGAGTTGTAGGGGGCGGGACGAGGGTTGTGGGAGGCCACGGGGGCGCACTCCTTTCCTTCCTTCTCGCCTACCGGGTTAGCTGACGGGTTCGGAGCAGGAAGGTCTCCTACGGACACCCCTGGCGGGAGGTGTCCGATTCACCCCAAGAAGGTGGTTCCCCGGTTCCCTGGGCGCGGTGTGGCGCGGCGGGCGGTGCGACGTGCGGTGGCGGTGTGCCGGACGTGCCTCGTGTGCGCTTGCGGGATTCGGCGTCGGCGCACGGTGCCGCCTCCTGCGACGGCTGGACGACCGCGCTCCGTTATCGGACAGTAATAGAGACGACGGACGTTTTCCAAGCGTTCCCAGGAATCGGCACAGGTTCCGAAAAAAGCTCCGGCCAGGACTTATCGCCCCACCGTCCCACCGGAGCCGGTGGGGTGACAGCGCGTCGCCATCCCGTACAGAACTGACCGTGTGTCAGTTGTTATACGGAGGGGTACCCTTTCCCCCACAGAGCGTCAAGGCAGTAACGTCTGATCATGGTCGTCGACGTCGTCAACAACGCGCGGGCAGTGGCGGATCGCTATCGGGACTTCTCCTGGTGGCAGGCGAGGGGACGGTGCGACGCCCACGAGGAGCTGGCCGCGCGCATCAGCCAGGACCAGGAGTTCTGCGAACTGCTCGCGGGTTCGCTGCCGCCCGGCCCCAAGCAGCAGCCGAATCTGCTGCTCGCCGCCGTCCGCTATCTCGACGGACCGCACGCCGACCAGGGGCCGCGCGGTGACGCCGCGTACCGGCGGTGGCGCGAGTGGGCGATCCGGCACTGGGACGAGGTCCGTTCGGTCGTCATGAGCCGCTCCACCCAGACCAACGAACCCGCCCGCTGCGCCGTCCTGCTCCCCCTCCTCGCCCGTCTGCCGCAGCCGCTCGCCCTCCTGGAGGTCGGCGCTTCGGCGGGACTCTGCCTGCATCCCGACCGGTACGGCTACCGGTACGTGGACGGCGACGGGCGGCGGCACGCCGCGCCCGGAGCGCCGGACGCCCCGGTGACGTTCACCTGCCGGACGAGCCGGGAACCGGGGCTCGCGGGCGCCGGCACGGCCCCGCCCACCCGGCTCCCCGAGATCGTCTGGCGGGCGGGCATCGACCTCGGCCCGCTGGACCCGGCCGGCGAGCCCGACGATCTCCGGTGGCTCCAGGCCCTGGTCTGGCCGGGCATGACGGAGCGGGCCCGGCATCTGACGGCGGCCGTGGACGCGGTGCGGGCGGCGCCCCGCCCCCGCGTCGTCCGCGGGGACCTGCTCGACGAGCTGCCCGCGCTGGCCGCCGAGGCGCCGCGCGGGGCGACGCTGGTCGTGTTCCACTCGGCCGTGCTGGCGTATCTGCCGCCGGACCGCCGCGAGAAGTTCGCGGGTCTCGTGCGGACGCTGCTCGCCGACCGGCCGCGGCCCGGTCACTGGATCGCGCACGAGCACGCCTCCGTCCTGCCGTGGCTGACCACCCCGGAGAGCGCGGTGCTGCGGCCGGAGGAGCGGGAGGCGCTGTTCACGCTCGCGCTGGACGGGCGTCCGGTGGCGCTCACCGGGCCGCACGGGCAGAGCCTGCACTGGCTGGCGGACGCCCAGGGGGCGTGAGGGGGGCTCACTCCCGCATCGGCCGCCGCACCGCCAGCAGGGCCATGTCGTCCGACGGCGCCCCGCGAGTGTGGCGTGCGACGTCGGCCGTCAGGTCGTCCAGCAGGCGCTCCGGGTCGCGGTAGCGGTGGCCGCGGAGGCGGGTGGCCGGGTCGTAGAAGGTGCCGGAGGGGTCGCGGGCCTCGGTCAGGCCGTCCGTGAAGAGGAGCAGGAGGGAGCCGGCGGGGAAGAACGTCTCGTCGGCGCCCGCCTCCCGCTCCGCCACGTCGCGCAGGCCCAGCGGCAGCGCGTACGCCGACGGGGACAGGGTGCGCAGGCCGCCGTCCGGGGCGAGCAGCAGCGGGGCGGGGTGGCCGCGGTTGAGGAGGCGCAGGGCGGTGTGCCGGCCGGGCGGGATCTCGGCGAGCAGGGCCGTGATGAACTCCTCGGAGCGGTCCGGCCCCTCCCGGCGGCCACTCTCCCTTTCCAGGGCGCGCTCCAGCCGGGCCGCCACGCCTTCCAGGGTGGCCTCCTGCTCCGCCGCCTCCCGGAACGCCCCGATAGCGATCACCACGGTCTCCACGGCCTCCATCCCCTTGCCCCGCACATCGCCGACGATCAGCCGGACGCCGTACGGGGTGTCCTGGACGGCGTAGAGATCACCGCCGATCCGCGCGCCGGCGTGCGCCGCGACATAACGGGCCGCTACGGCGAGCCCGCCGATCCGGCGGGGCGGGGCGGGCAGCAGGGCGCGCTGGGCGGCCTCCGCGACCGTGCGGACGGACGCGAGCCGGGCGTCCGAGCGCCGTACGACCTGGTTGATGCCGAGCGCGAGGACGGAAACGACGAAGACGGTGGTGACCTCGGTGACCGCCTCGAAGACGTCCTCGGGACCGTGGTACGACACGACCCACAGTTCGCCCGCGACGGCGGTGGCCGCCGTGACGGTCGTGGTGCGCAGCGAGTAGAGGGGCGCGGCGACCAGGGGCGCGGCGGCGAAGAACGGCGAGGCGGTGTAGCGGGTCGGCGTCGCGAGGTCGAAGAGGAGCCCCGCGACGATCAAGGCCGTGGGCAGCCAGCGCGCCGCCCGGCGGCTGACGGGCGACAGTTGCGCGCGCCGCTCCCGCCGTTCCTGGTCACCACCGGCGCCTCCGTCACCACGGCGCTTCCGCACCTGTCTCTCTCCCACTCCCCCGCCACTTCCGTACCCGGACACACACACGGCACGCCGGTCCGCCCGACCGCCCCGCGCACCTCGACCTCCCCAGGCTTTCCGTTACGGGTGCGCACGGCGAGCCGTCGGGGGCCGGACGGGGCACGAGGGGCGGGTGGGGCGGTTTCCCGGATATCCGTCGCGGCGGGGAGGAAGGAAGGGGAACGCCGCCGTGGGTGCAGGAAAGCGGGAGAAAGCCCGGAGAACGGGGCTGTCGTCTCTTCGCGGCGGTGCGGTGGAGGGGCCGGTCGAGGGGAATTCGCGGCGTCTTCCGGGGGATTACGGGGAAGGCCGTCGGTGAATTCCTTGCCGCCACTCGCGCTCGCTCGCGCGAAAGCAGAAACCTCGGCCGCAAGAACTCGGACGGAGAAGGGAAGCGCGAGGAGAAAACGCCGGAGCGGTGCCCGAGCAGGCCCCGCCCGTCGGTATCGGTGAGCGGGCCCGGAGGGGAGGGAGGCGGGCGTCGGCGGGGGAACGACGCGACGCCCGGGCCGGGTGTGCCGGACGGGGCGCCGTGACCACGTGGGCGGGTGTCCTCCGCCGCGTGTCAGGTGGGCCATCAGGGGCTCGAACCCTGAACCAATGGATTAAAAGTCCACTGCTCTGCCAATTGAGCTAATGGCCCGTGCCCCCGCAGCATAGCCGCAGAACGCTCGTCGGCTCCGGGCCACCGGCACACGGAGGCGGCATCGGGCCCGTGGGCGGGGGTGGACGGCGCGGGTCGCGGGGTGGGCGCCACGGGCGTGCCTCCGGCCGTCGCCCTCCCCGGCGCCCGCTCTGACCTGTGGTGACGACGGA